>NZ_JBEZEV010000038.1:0-57442 GCF_040649055.1 Micromonospora sp. NPDC049060 | reverse complement strand
CTTCGACCAGCAGCTCACCCCGCAGCAGCTGCCGGCTCAGCGTCAGCGCTGCCGGGGCCGACGAGCACGTCGCCCCGGAACGCGTCCCGCACGTGCCGGCCGGCGCGCCCGCCGTCGGGGCCGGTGCGTCCGCCGCCGGGGCGCAGTCGCCGGGCAGGCCGGTCGCCGCCCGCTGAGCGGAGCGGGTGTCGGGTCGTGGATCAGGTGGCGGTCAGCCGGCCCAGTCCGGCAGGGGCTCGCGGGCGGCCAGCCAGTCGGTCGGCACCCCGCCCGGCGTGCCGACGCCGGTGTGCGCGGCCACCACCGCCCCGACGATGGCGGCGGTGGTGTCGACGTCCCCGCCGGCCTCGACGCACGCGCGGACCGCCGCCGGGTAGTCGTCCAGGTGCACGGCGGCCACCCAGCAGGTGAAGGCGACGGTGTCCTGGGCGGTGACCCGGGAGCCGTTGCCGAGCACGTCGGCGGCCTCGGCGACCGGGCGGTCGAGCAGGCCGGCGGCCCGGCGTACGCCCCGGTGCACCTCCGTGGCCGGGTCCAGCGCGGCGGTGACGCCGGCCAACAACCGCTCCGGGGCGGGCCGGTGGCCGTCGAGGCGGGCGCGGGCGGCCAACGACGCGGCCACCGCCACCGCCACCGCGCCGGCGACGCCCTCCGGGTGCGCGTGGGTCACCTCCGCCGACGCCCGGGCCTGCGCCGCCGCCCGCGCGGTGGAGTCGGCGTACCACGCGCCCAGCGGGCCGACCCGCATCGCCGCGCCGTTGCCGCAGGAGCCCTGACCGTCGAAGGCCGAGGCGGCCGCCACCGGCCAGGGCGTGCCGGTGCGGATCAGCCGCAGGATGGTCACGGCCCCCGGCCCGTACCCCCGGTAGGGCTCGCAGCGCTCGGCGAAGGCGGCGGCGAGCGCGTCCCGGTCGATCCGGCCGGTCTCGGCCAGGGCGGCGACCACCGAACAGGCCATCTCGGTGTCGTCGGTCCACTGCCACGGCGGTGGGGGCAGCTTCCCGGCGGCCAGGTCGGCCGGGTGCCGGCCGGGAACGAAGAACTGTGAGCCGAGCGCGTCGCCCACCGACAGGCCGGCGAGCGAGTCCCGGGCCAGCGCGAGGCGGGTGTCGGGAAAGAGCGTGAAGGACATCGTTGTACCAGCTTGCCCTTTTCCAGCGTGCGCCGCAAACGCGATCGACTTGCCACCGCGGGTACGGTCTTGCTGTGGCCACCGTGCTCCTGGTCGAAGACGATCACGTCGTACGCGGCGCGATGCTGCGATCCCTCGCCGACCGGGGGCACGCCGTGCACGCCGTCGGCACGGCGCTGGACGCGCTGCGCCGGGTGGCGGCCGAGACCCCCGACCTCGTGGTGCTCGACCTCGGGCTGCCCGACCTCGACGGCTCGGACGCGCTGCGCATGCTGCGCGGCATCACCGACGTGCCGATCATCATCGCCACCGCCCGCGACGACGAGCAGTCCGTGGTGCGGCTGCTGCGCGCCGGGGCCGACGACTACATGGTCAAGCCGTTCACCGGCGCGCACCTCGACGCGCGGATCACCACCGTGCTGCGCCGGGCCGGGCGGGCCAGCCGCACGGTGCAGCCGGCCGTGCACAGCGTCGGCGGGCTGCGGGTGGACGTCGGCGAGCGCAGCGCCCACCTCGACGGCGAGCCGCTGGCGCTGACCCGCAAGGAATTCGACCTGCTGGCCTATCTCGCCGCGCGGCCGGGCCGGGTAGTGTCCCGCCGGGAACTTCTGGAGGAGGTATGGCGGCAGCCATCGGTCGGCGAGGACCAGACCATCGACGTTCACCTGTACTGGCTGCGCCGCAAAATGGGCGAGTCCGCGGCGAAGCCGCGCTACCTGCGCACCGTGCGGGGGGTCGGCTTCCGGCTGGTGGCGCCGGACTGAGGCCGTCGCTGGCCCTGCTCACGGCCGGCATGTGCGCCCTGGTGGCGCTCGCGTTCCTCGTCCCGCTCGCCCTCGGTCTCGCCGACCGGGCGCGCGAGGAGGCCATCGCGGACGCCGCCCGACGCAGCGCGCTGGTGACCGGCGCGCTCGCCGTCAGCACCGACCCCGCCGTGGTGCAGCGCGTCGTGGCGGCCAGCGGCGACGACCCGGCCACCCGGCCGGTCGTGCACGGGCTCGGGGCGGACGAGTCGGCGGGCCGGGCCGACGCCGGGAGCCTCGAGCGCGCGCGGGCCGAGCGGCGTTCCGTGGTCGTCGACGTCGAGGGCGGCGTGCTCCGGCTGGACCCGGTGGTGCTCGGCGACACGACGGCCGTGGTCGAGGTCTTCGTGCCCGAGTCGGAGCTGGCCGGCAACAGTCGGTGGCTGCTGCTGCTCGGGGTGGCCGCCGCCCTGGTGGGCGCGGCGGTGCTGGTGGTGGACCGGGTCGCCGCCCGCGCGGTCGACTCGGCCCGGGGCCTGGTCCGCGCGGCGCTCGCGATCGGCGACGGCGACCAGGGCGTACGCGTCGACCCGAGCGGCCCACGGGAGCTGGCCGAGGCCGGGCACGCCTTCAACCGGATGGCCGACCGGCTGGACGCCGCCCGCACAGACGAGCGGGAGCTGGTCGCCGACCTGTCGCACCGGCTGCGCACCCCGCTGACGGTGCTGCGGCTCGACGCGGAGGCGCTGGAGTCCGACGACACCAGCGTGGGCTCGTTCAGCGAGGCGGAACTGGACCGGCGGCGCGGCATCCGCCGGATCCGGCAGGCGATCGTCACCCTCGAGGGCGAGATCGACGTGCTGATCAAGACCACCCGCAAGGCGGTCGCACACGAGGCCGGGCCGGCGATGTGCGACGTCAGCGAGGTGGTGCGGGACCGGATGGTGTTCTGGGCCGCCCTGGCCGGCGACCAGAACCGGCCGCACCGGGTCAGCGGCGCCCAGCTGCGCATCCCGGCCCCGGTTCCCCGGGCCGAGCTGGCCGCCGCGCTGGACGCGGTGATCGGCAACGTCTTCCGGTACACCCCGCAGGGCACCGCGTTCGAGGTGGCGGTCTCGCGCCGCGACGGGTACGTGGCCATCCGGATCGACGACGCCGGGCCGGGGATCGCCAACCCGGACCGGGCGCTGCGCCGGGGCACCAGCGACCAGGGCTCGACCGGGCTGGGGCTGGACATCGCCAAGCGGGTGGCGTTGCAGGCGAACGGCTCGGTCAGCATCGACCGGGCCCGGCTGGGCGGGGCGAGCGTGGTGATGCTGCTCGCCGACCCGGAGGCGACGCCCCGGCAGGTCAGCCGGTTCGGCCTGGTCGGCCGGATGGCCCGGGAGCAGAAGACCGGCAGCCGCCGCTGGCCCCGCCAGCGGCCCACCGACGACTGAGCGGCGGCACGGCCGGGCGGCCCCGGTCCGGCGGCCGGTTGTGGGGCGGCGCAAGTCTTCCTTAGATCGCGGTTAACCGCGGTGCCGGAGCGGGCCGGCGCTGACAGGATCGAATCCGAACCCATCAGTTCCACCGGTCAATGCCTCGGGGCACCCCACCGGCCGGTGGAGCCTGGCGCGCGGCGGGAGACTCGGTCCCCCCACACCTCCTCCCGCCGCGCGCCGCCCCCTCTCCGCGCTCAGCCGGTGACGGTGGCCAGGTGGGCGTCGATCTCGGCGGTGATCCGCCGCTTGCCGGCCGGGTCCAGGAACGAGGCGGTCACCGCGTCGCGGGCCAGCGCCGCCAGCCCTTCCGGACCCACGTCGAGCAGCCGGGCCGCGACGGCGTACTCCTCGTCGAGGGTGGTGCCGAACATCGGCGGGTCGTCGGAGTTGATGGTGACCAGCAGGCCGGCCTCGACCAACTGCCGCAGCGGGTGCTCCTCGATGCTGGCGACCGCGCGGGTACGCACGTTGGAGGTCGGGCAGACCTCCATGCCGATGCGGTGCTCGGCGAGGTAGGCCAGCAGCTCCGGGTCCCGCGCGGCGGAGATGCCGTGCCCGATGCGCTCCGCGCCGAGGTCGCGCAGCGCGTCCCAGACCGTCTGCGGGCCGGTGGTCTCGCCGGCGTGCGGCACCGATCGCAGCCCGGCCGCCCGGGCCCGGTCGAAGTACGGCTTGAACTGCGGCCGGGGCACCCCGATCTCGGGGCCGCCGAGGCCGAAGCTGATGAGCCCGTCCGGGCGCTCCTCCAGCGAGATGCGCAGCGTCTCCTCGGCCGCCGGCAGGCCGGCCTCGCCGGGGATGTCGAAGCACCAGCGCAGCTCGATGCCGAAGTCCGCCTCGGCCCGCTTGCGGGCGTCCTCGATCGCCTCGCAGAAGGCGGGCGCGGGGATCCCCCGGTGCACGTGCGAGTAGGGCGTGACGGTCAGCTCGGCGTAGCGGACCTGCTGGCGGGCCAGCTCGCGGGCGACCTCGTGGGTGAGCAGCCAGACGTCCTCGGGGTCGCGGATGAGGTCCACGACGCTCAGGTAGACCTCGATGAAGTGCGCGAAGTCGCGGAAGGCGAAGTAGTCGGCGAGCGCGGCCGGGTCGGCGGGCACGGGGCTGCGGCCCTCGTGGCGGGCGGCCAGCTCGGCGACGATCCGGGGCGAGGCGGAGCCGACGTGGTGCACGTGCAGCTCCACCTTGGGCAGTCCGGCGATGAAGGTTTGCAGGTCGGTCACTGGTTCTCCTCTGCGCGGGCGCCGGTGCGGGCGACGAAGAAGACGCGGCGGAACGGGAAGTGCACCTGAGCGTGCCGCACGGGGTACGCCTCGGCGAGTCGTACGCCCAGCTCGGCCCGGAAGTCGGCCCAGCCGGCGGCGTCCAGGGCCGCGCGGACCGGCCGGAGCGCGGTCCCCTCCAGCCAGCTCAGCACGGGGTGGTCCGCGTCGACGCGGGCCGGCAGCAGGTGCACGTAGGTAGTCTCCCAGGCGTCCACCGCGCAGCCGGCACCGGTCAGCAGCTCGGCGTAGCCGACGGCGGTGTCGTCGGCCGGGGGCCGGCGCAGCAGCGGGGCGACGTCGGCACGCCACGCCGGACGGTCGGCGACCTCGCGCAGCGCCCGGTGCGAGGGGGCGTCGAAGTTGCCCGGCACCTGCACGGCCAGCCAGGCGCCGGCGGGCAGTTCCCGCGCCCAGCGGGTGAGCAGTTCCCGGTGGCCGGGCACCCACTGGAGCACGGCGTTGCTGACCACGACGTCCACGTCGGGTTCCGGGTGCCAGTGCCGGACGTCGCCGACGGCGAAGGAGACCCTGGCGGCGGCAGCGGCAGCGGCAGCGGCGGCGGTGGCGGTGGCGGTGATGGCGGTGGCGGTGGCGGTGGCGGTGGCGGTGGCGGTGGCCTCCGCGATCATCTCCGGCGAGGAGTCGAGGCCCGCGACCCGGCTGTCCGGCCACCGTGCGGGGAGGGTGGCGGTCAGGTTGCCCGGGCCGCAGCCGAGGTCGACCACCGCGCGCGGGCGCTCGGCCGGGACCCGCGCGAGCAGGTCGTGGAAGGGCCGGGAGCGCTCGTCGCCATAGCGCAGGTACGTCGTCGGATCCCACATAACTGCCTCCCAAACCGTACGTCCGTCTTGTTAACCGTACGGCCCGCCGCGCGACCGGACAAGCCGATCACTAGGCTCAGTCCCATGGAGCAGCGCACCTTCCCCCGGCTGGGGCGGCGCGTCGGGGTGATCGGGCTGGGCGCCTGGCAGCTCGGCGCGGACTGGGGCACGGTCAGCGAGGCCGACGCCACCGCCGTGCTGACCGCCGCCGTCGAGTCGGGGGTCACCTTCCTCGACACGGCGGACGTCTACGGCGACGGGCGCAGCGAGCAGCTCATCGGGCGGTTCCTGCGCAGCCGGCCCGACGCCGGGCTGACCGTGGCCACCAAGATGGGCCGCCGGGTCGCGCAGACGCCCGAGGCGTACACCCTGGCGCACTTCCGCGAGTGGACCGACCGGTCCCGGCGCAACCTCGGCACGGACACCCTCGACCTGGTGCAGCTGCACTGCCCGCCCACCGCCGTCTTCGCCGACGACGCCGTCTTCGACGCGCTGGACACCCTGGTCGCCGAGGAACGCGTCGCCGGCTACGGGGTGAGCGTGGAGACCTGCGAGCAGGCGCTCACCGCCATCGCCCGGCCGGGGGTGGCCAGCGTCCAGATCATCCTCAACGCGCTGCGGCACAAGCCCCTCGACCGGGTGCTCCCGGCCGCTGCCGCCGCCGGGGTCGGCGTCGTCGCCCGCGTCCCGCTGGCCAGCGGGCTGCTCTCCGGCCGGTACGACGAACACACCACCTTCGCCGCCGACGACCACCGCACCTACAACCGGCACGGCGAGGCGTTCGACGTGGGCGAGACCTTCTCCGGTGTCGACTTCGCGCTGGGCCTGGCCGCCGTACGCCGGCTGGCGCCGCTGGTCGGCGACGGACGCACGATGGCCCAGTTCGCGCTGCGCTGGGTCGTCGACCAGCCCGGCGTCACCGTGGTCATCCCCGGCGCCCGCGACGCCGCCCAGGCCCGGGGCAACGCCGCCGTGGCCGGCCAGGCCCCGCTCTCCGGACGGGAGCTGGCGGCGGTGGCGGAGGTCTACGACGAACTGGTCCGTCCGCGGGTGCACGACCGGTGGTGAGTCGGGCGGCCAGGACGGGGATCGACGGAGGGAAGACGCGATGAAGGGCTGGCTGCCGCTCACCCTCGGCCTGCTCGCCGTGGTCGGCGGTGCGGTGTGGACGGTGCAGGGCCTCGGCTACGTCGAGGGCAGCGTGATGACCGACCAACGGATCTGGGCCGTGCTGGGGCCCGTCGTCGTCCTGGCCGGGTTGGTCACCCTCTGGTTCGGGCTGCACGCCCGCAAGCGACGCTGAGCGCCGCCCGCCTCTCCCGGTGGGCGGCCAGGTTGGCGAGTGGCAGGCCGGGGCCGGCAGCTCGCGTAGGGGCCGCGGCGGCGGGCCTCGTGAACGCGGAAAGCCCCGCATCCTTGGCGGGATACGGGGCTTCGCTGTGATCCGGGCGCCGGATCACCCACTGGCCGGCGGCTGCCGACCGGCACTGCTCAGAGGGGGCGGACCTGCTCGGCCTGCGGACCCTTCTGACCCTGGGCGATCTCGAACTCCACCCGCTGGTTCTCCTCCAGCGTGCGGTAGCCGCTGGTCTGGATGGCCGAGAAGTGGACGAACACGTCAGCACCCCCGCCGTCGACGGTGATGAAGCCGAAGCCCTTGTCTGCGTTGAACCACTTCACGGTTCCCTGCGCCATGTGAATCTCCTTCTAAAACTGGCGGCCGAGCACGCCGTGCGGCCGATTGGCCGTTTTCGAGCAGCGGTGCCTGAGGCGGCCCCCACGAAGGAGACTTCGCTCAACCCACGCCATCTCTCAACAGCGTGGAACAGCAAACCACGTAGCGAAAACTCTGCACAGAGTACCGGACGAAATTCTTCGACATGTGACCTGACGGGTGCCGAAGATCCGCTGGGTGGGCCCTTGCACCCGCGCGAAAAGACCCCCGCACCAGCGCACCGGTACGGGGGTCTTTTCGTCGTCGTCGGGTCAGTCCGGCCAGCTTCCGGTGAACCGGCGTACGCCCACCGCGCCACCCCGGTCGACGGCGGCCCGGACGACCGCGAAGATGGCGCCCTGCAACGCCGCCGCCGCCAGGACCTCGCCCCAGCCGCGGTCCTCATCGGTGGCGCTGGGCGCCTCGCCGTCGCCCGCCGTCATCTTCCACACCTGCCGGAAGATCGCGCCCGCGACCGTACCGGCGGCGATGCCCATCAGCACGCCGACCGGCTTGTACGCGGCCTTCCCGATGCCCCTGCTCACCGCTGCCTCCCCCGAACGATCACCAACACGATCACGGCCGCCACCGCGCCCGCCGCGAGGGCGACGAACGGCGTCGGGTTACGCCGTACGACGGCGCCCTTCTCCTGCGCCTGCTCCCGCGCGACCTGCGCCTTCTGCGCCGCCTGCCCGCGCACCCGGGCCACGGTCTGCGCCGTCTGGTCCCGCATCCGCTCCTTCGCCTGGTCGGCGGAGGACCTCAGCCGCGCCTTGACGTCGGCCTTGGCCGCCAACGCCTCCATCGTCTCGCCCAGCTCGACCCGGGTCCGCCGGATCTCCTCCCGCAGCGCCTCGGTGTCGCCGGTGCCCCGGCCGTTGCCCGTCGTCATGCCCGTCCCCTGTCCTTCACGGCGGCGGCGACCGTGTCCACGTCCGCCCGGACGCTACGGACCGCTGCCTGCGGCACCGGCGGGACCGCCTGGCTGACCTGCTTCTTGCCCACCAGGGCCAGGACCCCGGCCATCGCGAAGAGCACCACCGCGACGATCAGGGCCGCCGCCCAGGCCGGAAGCACCAG
Source organism: Micromonospora sp. NPDC049060 (assembly GCF_040649055.1). Classification (NCBI taxonomy): domain Bacteria; kingdom Bacillati; phylum Actinomycetota; class Actinomycetes; order Micromonosporales; family Micromonosporaceae; genus Micromonospora; species Micromonospora sp. NPDC049060. The sequence continues at coordinate 49,206 of NZ_JBEZEV010000038.1, read as the reverse complement.
GTCGAGCAGCAGGATCGCGGTGGCGACCAGGGCACCCAGGCCGTACAGCGCCAGTGCCCCGCCGCCGCCGAAGAGACCGATGCCGATACCGGCGTGCTTGCCCTTCTGGGTCAGCTCCGCCCGGGCCAGGGCCAGTTCGTCCCGGACCAGGCGGGAGACCTGCTCCGTGGCCCGCTGCACCAGCTCGGCGGTGGACGGCTCGCTCCCGGTACGGGATGTGCGGGCGTTCGCCACGTCAGCCATGCTGTCCTCCTTTCATCATCACCGCGCTGTATGCCCGGAGTCGCCGCCCGTCAATCCTTCGCCCGGCAGCCGTTGAGCCCGTACCGCCGCGTCCCCGAGCCGCCGACGGCGCGGAAGAAGGTGCAGAAGCGTCGCGCAGCAGGTCCCCGCCAAACGCCCGGTCAAACTTCCCGAGCCAGCGCACTCCGCCCGGCCGCCCCACGAGGCACAACCCCGCCCACACCTCCAACGCTCCCCGCCGCCCACAGGTCACGACCCACCCCACGCCCCCACCCCACCCCGTGGCCCCCGCCCACCTCACCGCTGGGGTCGATCATGCAGTTGTGGTGAGCGTTATCCGAGCGATGCCCCTTTTGCGGGGGGCCACAACTGCATGATCGACGCCGCCCCTTGGGCGGGCGCGGCCGCGTCGAGCGGGGCGGCCCGTCCTTGGGGCGGGGTGGGACCGGGTGGGGTGGAACCGGGTGGGGCGGGTGGGTGGTCAGCGGCGGGATTCGGCGGGCTCGTCGGGGCCGACGAAGGCCTCGCTGCGGGCGTCGCCGTCGTCGCTGCCGCCGAAGACCCGCGCGTCGTCGGGCACCTCGGGGTCGTTGAGCCGGCGCACCGGCCGGCGGGGGCGTACCCACTGCCACGCCAGGTTGCTCTCCGCGTCCCCGATCTCGGTACGCATCCGGGGCATGGCGGTCGGCCGGTGGTCCCGGATCCAGGCGACCAGGTGCTCGCGGACCAGGCAGCGCAGGTCCCAGAGGCTGCCGGCGTCGGCGGCGCTGACCAGGGCACGCACCTTGATCGTCCCGCCGGTCGCGTCGGTCACCTGGAGCACGCAGACCCGGCCGTCCCACAGCTCGGTGCCCTCGACGAGGCGGCGCAGCTCCTCCCGCATGGCCTGCACCGGCACCGCCCAGTCGACGTCGAACTCGGCCGTGCCCAGCACCGCCGCCTCGGTGCGGGTCCAGTTCTGGAACGGCTTGCTGGTGAAGTACGAGGTGGGCAGGATCAGCCGCCGGTCGTCCCAGATCTGCACGACCACGTAGCTGAGCGTCAGCTCCTCGATGCGGCCCCACTCCCCCTCGACCACCACCACGTCGTCGAGGCGGACCGCGTCGCTGAAGGCGAGCTGGAGCCCGGCGAAGACGTTGCCCAGCAGGCTCTGCGCGGCCAGCGCGGCGACCACACCGACCACACCGGCGCTGGTCAGCACGCCGGCGCCGATGCCGCGTACGGCCGGGAAGGTCATCAGCATGACGCCGATCGCCAGCACGACGATCACCGCGATCGTCAACCGGCGCAGCATGACCACCTGTGTCCGCACCCGCCGCGCGTGCCGGTTGTCCGGCACGTCCACCCGGAACCGGGCCAGTGCGGTGTCCTCCGCCACGACGAGCAGCGAGGCGACCAGCCAGGCGACGCTGGCGATCACGCCGAGCACCAGCAGGTGCAGCAGCACCTGCCGCCACTGGTCGCCGACCGCGTAGCCGGTGCTGAACCGCACGGCGAACTGGACGGCGACGACGGTGGCGGCGACCTGGATCGACCGGTGCGCGTGGTCGGTGAGCTCGGTCAGCAGCAGCGAGCGCCGACCGACCCGCCGGATCACGCGGTGCGCGACCTCGACCGCGAACAAGGCGATCGCCGCCGCGGCGAGCGCGGCGACGATCGTCCCGAGGTAGCTCTGCACAGGTTTCTTCCTCCTCCTGGCGCCGGGCACGTGCTTCGGGCAAAGGCCCAATAGTGCCCGGCGACGCCGGAATCGACCAGGTTCAGACCTTGCGATACCGGGACTGCAGGAAGCAGAAGACGCCGAAGGCGGCGATACCGAGCGCCACCAGGGTGAGCAGGATCTGGCCGTACGCCTGGTCGCGCAGCGTGCGCAGGGCCGCGTCCAGACCGCGGGCCTTCTCGGGGTCGTAGTTGACCGCGGCCAGGATGATGAGCAGGCCGGAGATGCCGTACGCGACGCCCTTGGCGATGTAGCCGGCCATGCCCAGCCGGCGGGTGAGCTGCCGCGTCTTGGCGTTCATCTCGCCGGTCTTGAGGTGCTTCTCGAAGCGCTTGATCAGCCCGTAGATCACCAGGCCGACGCCGATCGCGGCGAGACCGAGCCCGGCCAGGCCGACCAGCCAGCGACCACCGGAGGACTCCATGAGCTTGCCGGTCAGCGCCTCCTGCTGGTCGGCGCTGTTGGAGCCGGCGTCCTTGAAGACCTTGAAGGCCGTCCAGGCGAAGTAGAGGTAGACGACGGTCCGCCCCAGCGAGGCGAGCCGTTCCCAGACGCGCTCCTTGCCGCGCTCGGCGCGGTGCCCGACGGCCGCCTCCAGCGCCTGCCAGATCGCCATGGCGAGCAGGCCGACCGCGATGGCGATGACGAGGAACTTGCCCATCGGCTGCTGGGCGAGGGTGCGCAGCGCGCCGGACTGGTCGCCGTCGTCGCCGGCCTTGCCGAACGCGATCTGCAACGCCAGCCAGGCGAACAGGAGGTGCACGATGCCGTAGCCGATGAAACCGACTCTGGCCAACAACTCGAGCCACCTGCTGTTCGCCGTACGGGAGGCGGTGGCTTCGGCATTCCGGGTGAGTGACATGGCGCCTCAATCACCGAATACGAAGATTTCCAAACGTCGGCCACCGCCGCCCCGACGGATCAGTTGCCGGGATTCCTCGACACCCGGATCTTGACCTCCTGGTCGGTGACGCTGTCCAGCGTCACCGCGAAGCCCCCGACCTCGGTGGCCTGCTGGCCCGTCGTCAGCGACAGCTGCTCGCCGGCGACCTCGACCGTGACCTGGTCGCCCTGCGCGCCGATCAACTTCGCCTCCACCCCGAGGATGGTGGCGCGGGCGTCCACGCCCCGGTCGAAGGTGACGGTGCAGGCGTCCAGACCGCAGTCGGTGCTGGCGCCCTCGGAGCTGCAGCCGGCGAGCACGGCGGCGCCGAGCGCCAGGCCTGCCAACAGGCCGGCGGCCCGGCGGGTGGGGGTCAGCGGGAAGGCAACACGTCGGTTCGTCACCCCGCCAAGGGTACGAGACGCGGGCCACTCCGGCAGGGCGTGATCATCCGCGCAGGTGGGGCGCCCGGGGCGGGGCGTTAGGGTCCCGGGCATGCCGTTCGACATCGCCCGCACCCGGGCCGCCTACCCCGCCCTCGCCGAGGGCTTCGTCCACCTCGACGGCGCCGGGGGCACCCAGACCGCCGCCGGAGTCGTCGACGCGGTCACCGCCGCCATGCGCGCGGCGGTGGGCAACCGTAGCGCCGCCTTCGCGCCCGGCCGACGCTCGCTGGAGATGGTGGCCGCCGCCCGCTCGGCCGTGGCCGACCTGCTCGGCGCCGAACCCGACGGGGTGGTGCTGGGGCCGAGCGCCACGGCGCTGACGTACACCCTGGCCCGGACCCTGGGCGCCGGCTGGCGGCCCGGCGACGAGGTCGTGGTCTCCCGGCTCGACCACGATGCGAACGTACGCCCCTGGGTGCAGGCCGCCGAGGCGGCCGGCGCGACGGTGCGCTGGGCCGAGTTCGACCGGGACACCGCCGAACTGCCGGCGGCCCGCTACGCGGAACTGGTCGGCGAGCGGACCCGGCTGGTCGCGGTGACCGCGGGCAGCAACGCGACAGGCACCGTCCCGGACGTGGCGGCGATCGCCGCGACCGCGCACGCCGCCGGCGCGCTGGTCTGCGTCGACGGGGTGCACTCGGTGCCGCACGGGCCCACCGACGTCGCCGCGCTGGGCGCCGACTTCCTGGTCACCAGCGCCTACAAGTGGTCGGGGCCGCACCTGGCCGCGATGGTGGCCGCCCCGGCGACGTGGGAGCGGCTGCGCCCGGCGAAGCTGCTGCCCTCCTCCGACGCGGTGCCGGACCGCTTCGAGTACGGCACCCCGAGCTTCCCCCTGCTGGCCGGCGTGGCCGCCGCCGTGGACCACCTGGCCGGGCTGGACCCGGCGGCCACCGGGAGCCGCCGCGAGCGGCTGGTCGTCGGGCTGGGCGCCGCGCGGGCGTACGAGGAGTCGCTGCTGGACCGGCTGCTCGCCGGGCTGGCCGCGCTGCCCGGCGTCACGGTGCTCGGCTCCCCCGCCCGGCGCTGCCCGACGGTGTCCTTCCGGCTGGCCGGGCTCTCCCCGCAGCGGACCCAGGAAGAGCTGGGCGCGGCCGGCTTCTGCCTCTCCGCCGGCGACTACTACGCGTACGAGTACTTCCAGGCGATGGGGCTGCGCGACAGCGGCGGGGCGGTGCGCGCCAGCCTCTACCACTACAACACGGCGGAAGAGGTGGACCGGTTGCTCGACGAACTGGACCGGCTCGCCGGTCGCGGGGGCAGAATGGCCGGGTGAGCACCCTGGTCGAGGACAATCCCGCCAAGCACCGCTTCGAGATCCTGGTCGACGACGCGCTGGCCGGGTTCACCGCGTACCTGCCGCGCGGCGAGGTGCTGATCTTCACCCACACCGAGGTCGACCCGAGGTTCCAGAACATGGGCGTCGGCGCGGCCCTGGTCCGGGGCACCCTCGACCAGCTCCGCGAACGCGGCACGACGGTGGTGCCGCGCTGCCCGTTCATGGCGGCCTTCATCGGCCGCCACCCCGAGTACGCCGACCTGGTCACCCCCGAGCCGTAGCCCGGGGGCACCGGTCGGGGGTGCGGGGGCGGTCAGCGCCCCGTCAGCAGCCCGACGGCGGCGTGGGCGGCGGCCCGGGTGGCGCCGTGGGTGGCGACGTGGACCGCGCCGGTGACCAGCTCGGGCACGCCCAGCTCGACCACGACCGCGTCCGGGCGGGCGGCCAGCGCTCGGCTCACAGACGCCCGCATCCAGTCGTGCCGGTGCAGGTCGCGCACCACCAGCACCACGCACCGGCCGGCCGCCCCGGCGGTCGGGTCGGCGGGCACGTCGGCCTCGGCGTAGCGGACGGTGGTGGTGCCGGCGAGCAGGTCGGCCAGCGGGGCGGCGAGCCCCCACGGGGTCTCCGGACCGATCGCGATGTTGCGCGGCGGCTCGAACTCGACCACGTGGGCGGGACCGGTCAGCGGCAGCGCGCCGACGCCGGCGGGCGCGGTGGTGACCCGCAGCGCCCGGCGGGCGGCGGCCAGCCCGACGGCCGAACCGGCGGCGCTCGGGCGGGACCGGGACGGCCGCTCGGCCCGGGCGGCCACCGTCCAGGCGGCGAGCTGCCCCACCCGCTTGGCCGCCTCGGCGAGGCGCTCCTCGGGCAGGTCGCCGGCGACGACCGCCGCGACGATGGCGTCCCGCAGCAGCCGGGCCGACCCCTCGTCGGCGCGCTCCCCGCCGATGCAGATCGCGTCGGCGCCCGCGGCGAGGGCGCGCACCGCCGTGCCGGCGAAGCCGTACCGGTCGGCGACCGCCCGCATCTCCACCGCGTCGGTGACCACGACGCCGGAGAAGCCCAGCTCGTCGCGGAGCAGCCCGCCCAGGATCCGGCTGCTGAGGGTGGCGGGCAGCTCCGGGTCCAGCGCCGGCACCAGCAGGTGGCCGGTCATCACGGCCTGCACCCCGGCGGCGACGGCGGCCCGGAACGGGGCCAGCTCCACGGCGTCGAGGCGGGCCCGGTCGGCGCCGATCCGGGGCAGGTCGTGGTGCGAGTCGACCTGGGTGTCGCCGTGCCCCGGGAAGTGCTTGGCGCAGGCGGCGACCCCGCCCGACTGGAGGCCGCGTACCCAGGCGGCGGTGTGCCGGGCGACCAGCGCCGGCTCGGCGCCGAAGGCGCGTACGCCGATCACCGGGTTGGCCGGGTTGGAGTTGACGTCGGCGTCGGGGGCGTAGTCGAGGGTGATCCCCAGCGCGGCGAGGTCGGCGCCCAGGTCGCGGGCGACCTCCTCGGTCAGCGCCGGGTCGTCCACCGCACCGAGGGCGAAGTTGCCGGGCCGGGAGCTGCCCCGGGCGGACTCGATCCGGGTGACGTCGCCGGCCTCCTCGTCGATGGCGACGACGACGTCGGGGCGCTCGGCGCGCAGCGTGGCGGTGAGGGCGGCCACCTGCTCCGGGTCGACCACGTTGCGGGCGAAGAGCACCACGGAGCCGAGGCCCTCGCCGAGCCAGCGGCAGATCCAGGGTGGCGGCGTGGTGCCGACGAAGCCCGGCTGGAGGACGGCGGCGGCCAGGGCCGTCAGGCTCCCGTCGCGCCCGCTCACGCCGGCCTGCCGGTGTGGTGGCTGATGTGTCGCTCGCTCATGCGGTCGTCGTACCCCCGTCTTCTCCGCGCCCGGCGGCCCGCCACCGGCGGCGGTGCTGACATGGTCACACCGTGCGAGTAAATAGTCAATAAACCTTACAGTTGCCGTCGGGCGCGGAGCTGGGGACAGTTCGGGGATGGATCCCCTGCTGCTGGCCGACGCGACGAGCCCGGCCGACATCCCCGGCGTACGCATGCTCGGCCTGGTCGTCGGCGGCCTCCTCCTGCTCGCCGCGATCCGCGCGATGTTCCGGCGCTGAGGCGCCACCCGGCGCCGGCACCGCGGTTCGGCGGCGGCCGTCGGGGTACCGCCTGCCTCGTTGGACCGGTACGACACGGCGAGGGGGAACGATGAGGATCGGCTACTTTCTGTCCACCGAGGAGTACACGCCGGCCGAGCTGCTGGAGCAGGCGCGCGGCGCGGAGCGGGCCGGCTTCGAGGCGCTCTGGATCTCCGACCACTACCACCCGTGGACGGACGCGCAGGGGCAGAGCCCCTTCGTCTGGTCGATGATCGGCGCACTCAGCCAGGTCTGCCAGCTCCCGGTCACCACCGCCGTGACCTGCCCGACCGTGCGCCTCCACCCGGCCGTCCTCGCGCAGGCCGCGGCCACCAGCGCGGTCCTGCACTCCGGGCGGTTCGTGCTCGGGGTGGGCAGCGGCGAGGCGCTCAACGAGCACATCCTCGGCGACGCCTGGCCGCAGGCCGACGTCCGGCTGGAGATGCTGGAGGAGGCCGTCGAGGTGATGCGCGAGCTGTGGCGGGGCGGCTTCGTCAACCACCACGGCAAGCACTACACCGTCGAGCACGCCCGGATCTACACGCTGCCGGACGCTCCCCCGCCGGTCTACGTCTCGGGCTTCGGCCCCAAGGCCGTCGACCTCGCCGCCCGCGTCGGCGACGGCTTCGTCAACACCTCGCCCGACGCCGAACTCGTCCGGCGGTTCCGGGAGAACGGCGGCGGCGACAAGCCGTGCCAGGCCGGCTTCAAGGCGGCGTACGCGCCCAGCGAGGAGGAGGGCGTGCGGATCGCGTACGAGCGCTGGCCGAACGCCGGGGTGCCCGGCGAGCTGTCCCAGGTGCTGCCCTCGCCGCGGCACTTCGAGCAGGCCGGCGAGCTGGTCCGGCCGGAGGCGATGAAGGACGCCTTCGTCTGCGGGCGGGACACCGACGCGCACCTGGCGAAGATCGACCAGTACGCCAAGGCCGGCTTCGACGAGGTCTACGTGGCCAACACCGGCCCGAACTGGCAGGGCCTGCTCGACCTCTACCAGCGCGAGGTGTTCCCCCGCGTACGCTGACCGCCGCCTCAGGTGTAAGGAAGGGCCCCTTCCTTGCACCTGAGCGCGGTTTCGGCGCTGATCGCGTCGGGTACCTCCGGCCCTCGATGAAACTGTCCACGCACTCCACGACACTGCGCCGCGCGGCCAAGAGCCTCTTCGGCTGGACCGCACTGCGGCCCCACCAGTTGGCCGCCATGCGGGCGGTCATGAAGCGCCGTGACGCCCTGGTGGTGCTGCCCACCGGCGCCGGCAAGTCGGCGATCTACCAGATCCCGGCCAGCCTGATCCCCGGCCCGACCGTGGTGATCTCCCCGCTGCTCGCCCTCCAGCAGGACCAGATCGCGGCGCTCAACGAGCGGCAGCGGCCGGAGCTGCGTGCGGTGCGGATCAGCTCGAACGAGTCGGCCGCCCAGCAGGCGCAGGCGATCACCGAGATCCGCGAGGGGCGGGCCGAGTTCCTCTTCATCACCCCGGAGCAGCTCGCCAACCCGGACCGGATGGCCGAGGTGAAGTCGCTGAAGCCGGCGCTGGTGGCGATCGACGAGGCGCACTGCATCTCCGCCTGGGGGCACGACTTCCGCCCCGACTACCTGGCGCTGGGTCACCTCATCGACGGCATCGGCCGGCCCCCGGTGGTGGCGCTGACCGCCACCGCCTCCCCGCCCGTACGCGACGACATCATCGCCCGGCTGCGGCTGACCGAGCCCGAGGTGGTGGTCTCCGGGCTGGACCGGCCGAACCTGTTCCTCGAGGTGGCGCACTGCCCGACGGAGGACTACCGGTGGCGGCGGCTGCTCGCCCTGCTGAGCGACGACACCCGGCCCGGCATCATCTACGTGCCCACCCGGCGCTCCGCCGAGGAGTTGGCGGCCCGGCTCACCGACGCCGGTTACCCGGCCCAGTACTACCACGGCGGGATGGCGGCCGGGCCGCGCGCCGAGCTGCACGAGGCGTTCCTCGCCGACCAGGTGCCGATCATGGTCGCCACCTCGGCGTTCGGCATGGGCATCGACAAGCCGAACATCGCCTGGGTGGTCCACATGGCGCTGCCGGACTCGCCGGACAGCTACTTCCAGGAGATCGGGCGGGCCGGCCGCGACGGCGCCCCGGCCCGGGTGCTGCTGCTGTGGCAGGGCGAGGACGTCGGGCTGCAACGGTTCTTCAGCGGCGGCCTGCCGAACGCCGACGAGCTGCGCGACCTGTCCGCGCTGCTGCGCAAGAAGGCACGGAACAAGAAGGAGCTGCGCGAGCTCACCGGGCTCGGCCCGCGCAAGCTCGGCCAGTACCTCGCCCTGCTGGAGCAGGTCGGCGCGGCCGAGCCGAGGGCGAAGCAGCGCATCGGCGTCCCCCGCTACTCCCCCGCGCCCGTGGACGCCGCCGCGGCGGCCCTGGCGGAGGCCGAGCGGCAGCAGACCGTGACCCGGTCGCGTACCGACATGATGCGGGCCTTCGCCGAGACCACCGCCTGCCGGGGGCAGACGCTGCTGGCCTACTTCGGTGAGCAGATGACCGAGCTCTGCGGGCACTGCGACAACTGCCACGCCGGCACCAGCACCCCCGACGACGGCGCGGTCGGGCCCTTCCCCGTGCACAGCCAGGTCCGGCACCCGGAGTGGGGGCACGGCCTGGTGCTGAGCTACGAGGAGGACCGGATGACGGTTCTCTTCGACGAGGTGGGGTACAAGACGCTGTCCGTCAGCGTGGTGTCCGAACAGGGCCTGCTGACCCTCGACTAGCCTGAGCCGGGCACCGCTGGCCGGGGCCGTGGACGACGAGCGACATCAGTGCGGAAAGGGGCTTTGCCGTGATCGAGCAGCCGGCGTACACCGGATTCGGTTTCTCCGACGAGGAGTGGGGGCTGTTGGTCGGCCTGCCGCAGTCGGTGCTGACCGCGGCGAGCGCCGCAGAGTCCGACGGCACCCGGCGCACCATGGCCGAGAACGCCGCCGGGCTGGAGACCATCGCCGCCGGCCGGGAGTCGGCCAGCCCGCTGGTCGCGGCCGTGGCCGGCGAGATCGTCACCCGGGTGGGCGACCCGGAGGCCGGCGAGGAGATGCCGGTCATCGCGCCGTCCGACCCCCGCGCCTACCTGGAGGACGTGCTGGGCCGGGCCAGGGAGGCGGCGGTGCTGCTGGCCGCCCGGACGGACGAGGGCGAGGCCGGCGCCTACAAGCACTGGCTGGTGGAGATCGCCGAGCAGGTGGTGGGCGCGGCCTCCAGCGGCGGCATCCTGGGTCTCGGCGGGGACGTGGTCAGCGACTCGGAGCGGCGCTTCCGCGACCGGCTCTCCCAGGTGCTCAACGACTGACGCGACGACGACGGCGGCACCGGATCTCGTCCGGTGCCGCCGTCGCGTACCCCCAGGGTGGTGTCGGTCAGGCCACGCGGCGGCGGAACAGCACGGCGGTCAGGGGCACCGAGACGGCCAGGACGCCGAGGCACCAGGCCACCGCCAGGGCCGGGGCGGTGCCCGTCGGCGTGCCCAGCAGCAGGGCGCGCAGCGTCTCGATGACGGGCGTGACGGGCTGGTGGTCGGCGAAGCCGCGGATCCAGCCCGGCATCGTCTCCACCGGCACGAAGGCGCTACTCGGGTACGGCAGGAACATCGCCAGGAAGGTGAAGCCGCTGGCGGCCTCCGGGGTGCGGGCCAGCAGGCCGAACGCGGCCGACAGCCAGGACACGGCGAGCAGGAAGAGCAGCAGCACCCCGAACGCGGCCAGCCAGCGCAGCGGGTCCACGGCCGGGCGGAAGCCGATGGCGACGGCGAGGGCCAGCACCAGCACGGTGGAGACGGTGTTGCGGGCGATGCTGGCGGCGACGTGCCCACCGAGGATCGCGGTGGCGCTGACGTCCATCGTGCGGAACCGCTCGATGATCCCGTTGGTCAGGTCGGTGGTCACGCTGACGGCGGTGGTCGCCGCGCCGAAGCTGGCGCAGAGCAGCAGGACGCCGGGCACGACGTAGGTGACGTAGCGGGTGCCGGTGTCGATCGCGCCCCCGAACAGGTAGACGAAGAGCAGCATCAGCAGCACCGGCAGCAGCAGCGAGGTCAGCAGCGCGTCGACGTTGCGCCGGGACAGCCGTACGCAGCGCGCCATCATGACGAGGGCCTCGCCGGCACGGGTCGGCCGCAGGGTCAGCTCAGACACCGGCCGCCTCCCGCCGGGCGGGCACCGGGTCGCCGGTGAGGGTGAGGAAGACGTCGTCCAGGGTCGCCTCGCGGACGGTGAACCGGGCGAGCCCCTGCCGGTCGGGGTCGACCTCGTCGAGCAGGTGGCGGATCTCCGGCGCGCCGCCGTCGGTGGCGACCGCCAGCTCCAGCCGGGCCGGGTCGCGGTGCGTGACGCGCCCGCCGAGGCGGTGCGCCGCCTCGGCGAAACTCCGCGCGTCACGCAGCGTCAGCTCCAGCCGGTGGGCGCCGAACCGGCGCTTCAGGTCGTCCGCGCTGCCCTCGGCGGCCAGCCGGCCCCCGTGCAGCACCGCGATCCGGTCGGCGAGGCGGTCGGCCTCCTCCAGGTACTGCGTGGTGAGCAGCACGGTCACCCCGGCACCGGCCAGCTCGGCGACCACCTCCCACAGCCCCTGCCGGCTGCGCGGGTCGAGGCCGGTGGTCGGCTCGTCGAGGAAGATCACGGACGGCTGACCGACCAGGCTGGCCGCGAGGTCGAGCCGGCGGCGCATCCCGCCGGAGTAGGTCACCACCCGACGGCCGCCGGCGGCGACCAGGTCGAAGCGCTCCAGCAGGTCCGTGGCGCGCCGCCGGGCGGCGGCCGGGGTCAGCCCGGCCAGCCGGGCCATCATGTGCAGGTTCTCCGCGCCCGTCTGCTGGTCGTCGAGCGCCGCGTGCTGGCCGGCGAGGCTGATCGCCCGCCGGACCCGGCTCCGGTCGCGGACCACGTCGTGGCCGTCCACGCGGGCCACGCCCCCGTCGGGCGTGGTGAGCGTGGCCAGGATCCGGACGGTCGTGGTCTTGCCCGCCCCGTTCGGGCCGAGCAGGGCGTGCACGCTGCCCCGGGCGACCCGCATGTTCAGGCCGTCGAGCACCGCCACCCCGCCGTAGGACCTGCGTAGGTCGACGGTCTCCACCGCCGCGTCTGTCACTCCCATCGCCCCTCACTCTCCGCGTTCTGCGTACGTCATACGCTGTTCTGCGTGCACCATACGCAGAAGCTAGGATGGCGGTCAACACCGCGTACCGGGAGGTGAGGATGAGCGACGCCGACGTCGAGCTGCCGGAGAGCATCGAGCTCGCCTGGGGCCTGCGGGAACGACCCGGCAAGGGACCCCGGCGCAGCCTCACGATGCGGCAGGTGGTGGCCGCCGGCATCCGGGTGGCCGAGGCCGACGGGCTGCCGGCGGTGTCGATGAGCCGGGTCGCCGGCGAGCTGGGCGTGGCAACCATGTCGCTCTACCGCTACGTCTCCGCCAAGAACGACCTGCTGGAGCTCATGGCCGACACCGCGTACGGGGACCCGCCCGCGCCACGCGCCCCGGGCGAGGGCTGGCGGCCGGCGCTCGCCCGCTGGGCGCTGGCCAACGTGACGGCCATCCACCGCCACCCGTGGATCCGGCAGGTCCCGATCAGCGGCCCGCCGTTGGGCCCCAACCAGGTGCGCTGGATGGAGCAGGGGCTGGCCGCCCTGCACGGCACCGGCCTGCACGGCGTCGAGCGGCTCTCGACGATCATGCTGGTCAGCGGGTACGCCCGGAACTGGGCCACCCTCACCGCCGACCTCGACGAGGCTGCGGCGCGCGAACAACTCGACCCCGACGACGCCGGGGTGCGGTACTGGCAGCAGCTCGCCCTGCTGACCCGGCACGGCGCCTACCCGGCGATCCGGGAGCTGCTGGCGGAGAGCGTCGAGGGAGAGCAGGACGAGGTGTTCGACACGGAGTGGCAGTTCGGCCTCGACCGGATCCTCGACGGCGTCGAGGTGCTGATCCGGGGCCGGACGGCCACGGCCTGACCCGGGGCCGGGAAACGCGCTGGGCGGGGCGGGTGCCCACGATGGACAATGGGCGTCGGACCGGCGCGAGGACGGGGGAGCGGATGCTTCGGCGGACCGTCGTCGACACCGAGCAGGTGCCGGCGGCCGAACGCTTCGACATGTGGCTCGACGTCGTGGCGCGTACGGCCTCGCCGCTGCGGATCCGCACCGAGCACGCGCACGACTTCACCGCCCGGGCGGAGATCGTCGAGCTCGGCCCGATCCAGGTGGTCAACTACCGGTACCCGTCGCTGGAGGGCGTCCGGACGCCGAGGCTGGGGCGCGAGTCGGCCCCGGAGATCTACACGCTGGCGCTCACCGTCGACGGGGACGGCGCGGCCAGCCAGGCCGGCCGGAGCAGCGTGCTGGGGCCGGAGGAGTTCATCTTCTACGACGGGTCGCGGCCGCACGGGGTGCGGCACGTCGGCGACGACAGCGGCCGCGATCCGGCCCGTTCCGTCGTGGCGCTCATCCCGCACGCCGCGCTGCCGCTGTCGCCGGACCGGCTGGCGCCGCTGCTCGGCGGCCGGATGTCGGGCACCGAGGGGATCGGCGCGCTGCTGGCCCAGTTCCTCCTCCAGATCGCCCACCATCCCGAGCAGTACCACGCCGCCGACGCCGCCCGCCTCGGTGCCGTCGGGCTCGACCTGGCGTCCACCATGCTCGGTCGGCACCTGGTGGCCGAGGACGTGGTGCCGACCGAGGTCCGCAGGCGCGCCCTCGTCACCCAGATGCGGGCGTACATCCAGCGGCATCTCGGAGACGCGACGCTGAGCCCGCAGGTGGTGGCGGACGCGCACCACGTCTCGCTGCGTACCCTGCACCGGCTCTTCGCGGCCGAGGAGTCGACTGTCGCGTCGTACATCCGGGAGCTGCGGCTGGCGCGGTGCCGGCACGACCTCGCCGACCCGGGCCTGCGCGGCCAGCCGATCCAGGCGATCGGGGCGCGCTGGGGCTTCCCCGACAAGGCCCACTTCAGCCGGATCTTCCGCAAGGCGCACGGCGTCGGGCCGCAGGCCTGGCGGGCCGGCCAGGCGGAGTGAGCGCGGCACGGAGAGTCAACCCGGCGGCGTCCACGGTCAACCCGGTCGGGGCAGACTGACGTCGAGGTGTCCGATCCCTGCCTGCCCCGGCGCCGGCCGGGATCGGACCGCCGACGGGGGCCGAGGCGAGCCGCCCGCCGCCACGGGGGAGGCGGGCGGTCGCCCGGTGACCCGGACCGGCCCCGGCGCCCCCACCACAGGACGGCGCCGGGGCCGCCTCAGGCGTCCTCCAGCAGTTCGAGCACGATCCGCTCGGCCTTCTCGCGGGGCGTCGCGGGGTCGACCGGGGCCACCACGCCGTCGTGGAAGAGGTCGACCACGCGCGGGTCGACGTAGGACGTGCGGGCCACGGTGGCGGTGTTGCCGAGCAGCTCGGCGACGTCACGCATCACCGCCGCGACCGCCCGCCTGCCGGCGGTCGCCGAGCGCGGCGGGCCCACCGTCGCCAGTTCGGTCGCCGCCCGCACCGTGGCGTGCCAGGTACGGAAGTCCTTCGCCGTCATCTCCCCGCCGCTGGCGTCCCGCAGGTACTCGTTGACCTCGTCGCTGCGCACGTCGCGCCAGTCCCCGCCGTCCCGGTAGCCGAACAGGCGGTCGGCCGACCGGCGCTGGCGGCGCAGGTTGACAAGCACCCGGCACAGCTCCGGGTCCTCGATGCGACGCACCTGCTCGACGCCGCCCTTGGCGGGGAACTCGAACACCACGCAGCCACCCCGGGACCGGGCATGCTCGGGGCGCAGGGTCGACACCCCGAACGTCGGCTCGTCGCCGGCCGCGTACTGGTCGCTGCCGACCCGGAACGTGCCCATGTCCAGCAGCCGGGTCACCGTCGCCAGCACCCGGTCGCGGTGCAGTCCCCGGCCGGACAGGTCCCGCCCGACCCGGTCGCGCAGCACCGGCAGCCGGCGGGCCACCTCCAGCACGTGGTCGAACTTCGCCTCGTCGCGCCTCGCCCGCCACGTCGGGTGGTAGAGGTACTGCTTGCGCCCGGCCGCGTCGATGCCCGTGGCCTGGATGTGCCCGTTCGGGTACGGACAGATCCACACGTCGCGCCAGGCGGGCGGGATCACCAGGTCACGCAGCCGGCCCAACCGGTCGGGGTCGCGGACCGGCTGCCCGGACGGGTCCAGGAAGAGCCAGCCCCGGCCGCGCCGGCGTCGCCCGTACCCCGGCCTGCCCGGATCACTACGCCGCAACCGCACGGGAGACCCGCACCGCCCGTTCCACCTCGTCCACGGCGGCCACCACCTCGTCGACCCCGATGGCCGCCAACGTCGGATGGCTTCCCACCCCCTCCCACCCGGGCCGTCCCTGTCCACCCGCCCACAGCACCCGGTGCCGGGGCCGGCCCGGCGGCGGCCCCCAGCGCGCCGGGGAGACCGGGCCGAAGAGCACCACCGACGGCGTGCGATAGCCGGTCGCCAGGTGCGCCACGCCCGTGTCCCCGCTGACCACCAGCCGGGCGTACGCCACCAGCGCGGCCAGTCGGCCCAGGTCCGTCCGGCCGGCCAGCACCGCGTCGGCGGGCAGCCCCGCGGCGTCCGCGATCCGCTGCGCGGTGGCCCGCTCGTCGGGGCTGCCGGTGAGCACCACCCGGTGCCCCCGGGCGGCCAGGTCCCGCGCCAGCGCGGCGAAGCGTCCGGGCGGCCAGCGCTTCGCCGGGATCTTGGAACCCGGGTGCAGCACGGTCACGCCGGTCGGGACGCCGCCGGGAGCCGGGCGCCGCAGGTCCAGGTCGATGCGGTCGGCGGGAATGCCGTACCAGTCGAGGAGCCGGCACCAGCGGTCGACCTCGTGTTCGTCGTCGCGCCATTCGGGGCCGTCGTGATGGCCGGCCTCCGGGCTGGCGTAGGCGAGCAGCCGACCGGGACGGGTGCCGGCGAGCATCCGGTGCGACTCGGGCCCCCGGCCGTGCAGGTTCACGGCGACGCGCGGCGTCCCCAGGGCCGGGCCGGGGCGACCGAGCCCGTCCGTGGGCACCAGCCGGTCGACGCCGCCGACCAGGGCGACCAGCGGTGCCAGCCAGCCGGGTGCCGCCAGGACGAGATCCCGGCCGGGGTGGGCGGCACGCAGGGCGCGCAGGGCCGGGACGGCGGTGGCGAGGTCGCCGACGCCGAGGGCGCGCAGGGCGAGGATCACGGGTAGGAGGTCTCCTGGTCGGCGCAGACGACCATCTCGCGGACGGCGCAGCCGGCGGGTTGGGACAGCGCGAACATGACGGCGGCGGCGGTGTCGGCGGGGTCGTTCAGGACGGCGTCGGGACCGGGCTTGTACGCGGCGTCGCGCTCGTCGAAGAAGGCCGTGCGCATGCCGCCGGGGATGAGCAGCGTGACGCCGACCCTGCCGGCGAGTTCGGCGGCGAGGGCCCGGGTGAAGCCGACGACCCCGAACTTCGCGGCGCAGTACGCGGTCGCGTCGGCCACGGCCTTCACCCCGAGCGTGGAGGCGACGGTGACGACGCTCCCCCGGGAGGTCTCCAGGAAGGGCAGAGCGGCCCGCACGACGGCCGCCGTGGCGAGCAGGTCCACGGCCACGATCCGCTCCCAGGTCTCGCCGGGGGTGTCCGCCAGCTTCCCGGGCACGTCCATCCCCGCCGCGGTGACCACCGCGTCCAGCCCGCCCGAGCGCTCGGCGAGCTGCCGGGTGGCGGCCTCCGCGGCGCGGGTGTCAGCCAGGTCGCACTCCACCCACGGCACCCCGTCGGCGGGCGCCTGCCGGTCCAGCACCAGGGGACGTCCGCCGGCCCGGGCCACGGCCGCGACCACGGCGGCGCCCAGGCCGCTCGATCCGCCCGTGACGAGCACGGTGCGCCCCGCGCCGGGCGCCCCGGCGCTCATCGGGTGCCCTCCGTCGTCGTCGGTGCCGCGAGGCCGGCCCGCGCCCGTCCGGGCTCGCCGCCGGGTCTCCCCGAGGCGCCACCGGGAGCGGGACCGGCCGGCGGCACGATGTCGGTGAGCGGCGGCCCGTCGAGCGGCCCGGCGGTGCCGGTGGAGCGGGCGGCGGCGATCAGCCCGGTCGTGGAGCGGCCGTCCAGGTACGGCACCACCACGGCGTTGCCGCCCCAGCGGCGCAGGACCTCCGCCTCGGGCAGGGCGGGCTCGCCGCCGTCACCGGCGTAGTCGCCACCCTTCACCCAGACGTCCGGCCGCAGCCACGACAGCGCCGCGTGCGGGGTGGCCTCGTCGAAGATCATGACCGCGTCGACGCAGCTCAGCGCCGCAAGCAGCCGGGCCCGGTCGCCCTGCGGGATCACCGGCCGGTCCGGGCCCTTCAGCCCCGACACGCTCACGTCGGAGTTGAGGCAGACCACCAGGCAGTCGCCGAGCTGCCGGGCGGCCTGCAACGTCGCCACGTGCCCGGCGTGCAGCAGGTCGAAGCAGCCGCCGGTGGCCACCACCGTCCCGCCGGACGCGCGTACCGCCGACACCACGCCGGCCGCCGCGGCCACGCCGACGCGCTCGCCGCCGGGGCCGGAGACCGCCGGCGGCAGCGGACGCACCGCGCGCGGCAGCGCCGTCGCCACTCCCCCGCCGGCCACGTACGCCGACGCCTCGGCGACCGCCTCCTGCACCGCCTCGGAGACCAGCGCCCCCCGCGCCAGGGCGAGGCTGGCGGTGGCCGCGAACCGGTCACCGGCCCCGCAGGTGTCCCCCTCGGCGACGGCCGGGGCGGGCACCACCATCGGCGTCGCGCCGGCGTGGCAGAGCAGCGCCCCGTCCCCGCCCAGGGTCACCGCGACCGCGCCGGCGCGCCAGCGCTGGCGCAGCCCCTGCGCGCCCCGCGCCGCCGTCGCCAGCCGAGTCGCCCCCGGCGTGACCGTGACCAGCTCCCGCACCTCGGACTCGTTGGGGGTCACCAGGTGCACCCCCGCGACCGCCTCCGGTCCCCGTGGGTGCGGGTCCCAGACCACGGGGGCCCGGGTGGCGGCGAGCGCCGCCCGCAGCGCGGGCTGCCGGGCGACGCCCCGGCCGTAGTCGCTGACCAGCACGGCGGAGGCCCGGGCGATCATCCGCAGCACCGCCTCGGACGGCTCGCCGGGCGTACCGGCCGCGCCGCCCCGGTCGTGGCGCAGCAGCACCCGGCCCCGGGCGCGCAGCCGGACCTTCTCCGGCGTGCCGCCGCGCAGCCCGAGGGGGTACACCTGCACGCCGGCGTCGGTGAGCAACGAGGCGAGCCGGGCACCCCCCGCGTCGTCCGCCAACGCGGTCACCAGCACCACGTCGGCGCCCTGCGCGGCGGCGAAGACGGCGGCCAGCCCGGCGCCGCCGGGCCGGTCGACGTGCGCGGTCTCGTCCAGCACCGGCACCGGCGAGTCCGGGCAGAGCCGGTTCACCACCCCCTCGACGTCCCGGTCCAGCAGGGTGTCACCGACCACCACGACGGGTCCCCTCACGCTTCCCTCCTCATCACGCCTGGACCTGCTGACCTGCACCGCCGTCGAGCACCACCTCGACCCCGGTCCGTACGGGCGCCCCGGGCGCGGCGGGCGCCACCGGCAGCGCCCGCTCGACGTACTCGCAGAGGAGGTGGCTGGTCACGAGATGGAGTTCCTGCACGACCTGGCTGTCGGCCGAGCCGACAGCGAGCACGTCGTGGCACAGCTCCGCCAGGGGGTTGGGGGCGGGGCCGGTCAGGGCCCAGCAGGTGAGCCCGCTGTCGCGGCCGGCCCGGGCGGCGGCGAGCAGGTTGGCGCTGGTGCCGCTGGTCGACAGCAGCAGCAGGACGTCGCCGGCGCGGCCGTGGGCGCGTACCTGGCGGGCGAAGACCTCGTCGTAGCCGTAGTCGTTGCCGATGGCGGTCATCGCGGAGGTCTCCGCGTGCAACGCGATGGCGGACAGGGGCTGGCGGTCGTCGCGGAGCTTCCCGACGAGTTCGGCGGTGAGGTGCTGGGCCTCGGCGGCGCTGCCGCCGTTGCCGGCCACCAGCAGCCGCCCGCCGTCGACCAGCCGACGCGCGAGGGCCTCCCCCCACCGGGCCAGCAGCGTCTCGTGCCGCCGGAAGGGCACCAGCGCCGCCGCCAGGTTCGTCAGGTGCGCGTCCAGCGGCGTGGGTGCCGCCATCAGGCCACCACCCGGGTCGGCCGGTGGACCGCCACGTCGCCGTAGACCTCCACCAGCCGCTCCGCCGTGGCCGCCCACGAGTACCGCCGCCGGGCCCGTTCCCGCGCCGCCGTCGCGTACGCGAAGCGGCGGATCCGGTCGTCGAGCAACCCCTGGATCGCGGCGCCCAGCGCACGCGGGTCCCGGGCCGGCACCAGGTCGCCGGTGACGCCCTCGACCACGGTGTCCTTGATCCCGCCGACGGCGGTGCCCACCACGGGCACGCCGCACGCCATCGCCTCCAGCGGGGTGAGCCCGAACGGCTCGTACCAGGGGGCGGCCACCAGGACGTCCGCCGAGCGGTACCAGCGGCCCATCTCCTCGCGGGGCACCGCGCCGACCAGTCGCACCCGGTCGGCGACCCCGCAGCTGACCGCGAGGGCGCGCAGCCGGCGGGCGTACGGGTCGGTCTCCAGCAGGCCGGCGGGTGGGCCGCCGACGACCACGCACTCGGCCTCGGGCACGTACGCCATCGCCCGCACCACGGTCTGGAAGCCCTTGCGTTCGACCAGCCGGCCGACGGTCAGGATCCGCGGCCGGCCGTCCTCCCGCTCGGCGGTCGGCCCCAGCGGGGCGAACGTGCCCAGGTTGACGCCGGACGGCACGACTGTCATCCGGGAGCGGGGCACGCCCATCCGGACCAGCTCGCCGACCTCGTCGCGGCACTGGGCGATGACCCGGTCGACGGCCCGGCCCAACTCCCGCTCGTAGCCGATCCGGCGGGCCGGGCTGGTGTCCTGCACGCCCTGGTGCCGCCGCTTGACCACCCCCAGGGCGTGGTACGTCTGCACGACCGGAACGCCGGTCTGCCGGCTGGCCGCCAGCGCGGCGAGGCCGCTCATCCAGAAGTGCGCGTGGATCACCTCGGGCATCCAGTCGCCGCCCCGCCACCGGTCGACCAGCCAGCGGCTGAACTCCCGCATGTGCGGCAGCAGGGCGTCCTTGGCGACCGGCTCGGCCGGCCCCGCCGGGACGTGCACCACGTCGTAGCCGTCGGCACTGCGTACGGTCACCGGCAGGTCCACGGCGTCGCGGCGGGTGTAGACCCGCACCTCGTGTCCGGCGGCCGCGAGGGCGGCGGAGAGCTCGGCGACATGCGTGTTCTGACCGCCGGCGTCCTCGCCGCCCAGGATGGCGAGCGGGCTGGCGTGCTCCGAGATCATCGCGATGCGCATACTTCCTCCTCCAGCAGCCGGTCCCAGTCGGCGAGGAAACGGTCGAGGCCGTAGCGGTCCCTGGCGGCGACGCGGGCCCGCTCCCCTGCCCGGCGTGCCTCCGCCGGCTCGTCGACGAACCGGCGGGCGGCGTCGAGCAGGGTGTCGAGCCGGGTGGACAGCGCGCCCGCCTCCGGTGGCACCGCCATCGCCGCCTCCGTGGCGGCCAACGCGACCACCGGCATCCCCATGGACATCGCCTCGATCAGGCTCAGCCCCAGCGAGGTCCACCGGCACAGGTGCAGGTACGCCCGCCGCCGCCCCAACTCGGCGTGCATCCGGTGCTGGGGCAGGTCGTCGTGGCTGGTGAGCCGGTCGGCGGGCAGGCCCAGGTGCTCGGCCAGCCCCGCCACCTTCATGCCGAAGACGTCCAGCGGGGCGATCTCGGCGAAGCGGGGCAGCAGGTCGGTGCCGGTGACCCGCCCCCGGCGTACCGGCTCGTTGATCACCACCGCCAGCCGCTCGAGCTCGCCCGTGTACCGCACGGCGGGAGGGACGATGCCGTGGTCGACCACGGTGGTGCGGGTGGCGCCGGTGTCCCAGAACAGCTCGTTGAACCCGGTGACGTGCGCGACGAGCAGGTCGTCGCGGTCGGCCATGGGGTGCCGGCTGTTGGGCACGTCGCCGTCCTTGGGCGTGTTGTGCTCGACGTAGACGGCGGGTACGTCGCGGCCGGGCCGCCGGCCGAGCCACCGCTCGGCGAGGTCGATCTCCTCGGGGCGTTGCAGGACGACCAGGTCGACGTCGGCGGTGCGCAGCTGCTCGGGGGTCACCTCGACGGCCGTGTCGGGCCACGGGTAGGTGCGGGCGCGGCCGAGGCCGTAGGGGCCCCGGTCCGGGGTGACGGGCACCAGGTACCGGTGCTTGCCGTGCACGAACGACGTGGTCCAGGAGCCGTGCACGTGCCACAGGAGCAGGTTCATCGGCCGCTCCCGCCGGTGGTGGCCAGCGTCGGCCCGCCGGCGGACGGGCTGCCGGTGGGCGGCCCCGACCGGACCGACGGGGTCACCCCGAGCAGCCGCAGCGCGTCGACGACCTCCTCGGGGTCGACGTTGCTGAGGCAGGGGTGTCCGGGCACCGGGCAGCGCGCCGCCCGGGTGTCGCGGCAGGCGGCCTCCGCGTCGCCGAGGCGCACCGTGGGCACCCGCCACGGCCCCCACTGCCCGAACGGCACCGTGGGGGCGAACAGGCTGACCACCGGCACCCCGTGGGCGGCGGCGAGGTGGGCGGGGCCGGTGTTGCCGACCACGACCGCGCCGGCGCCGGCGACCGTCGCGGCCAGCCCGGCGAGGCCGGTCCGCCCGCCCAGGTCGACGGCGACGTCCCCGGCCACCCGCGCGGTCAGCTCCTGCTCGTCGGGGCCGCCGGTGACCACCACCCGGTGGCCGGCGGCCGTCAGGGCGCGGGCGATCCGCGCGGCCAGCTCCGGCGGGCAGCCCCGGGCCTGCGCCGCCGAGCCGGGGTGCAGCACCACGTAGCCGGGCGCGCCGACCTCCGGCGGCGGCGCCTGTGCCGGACGCAGGCGCAGGGCGGGTCCGTCGTGGTCGGCGAGGGCGAAGCCGGCGGCGGCGGCGAGGGAGAGCGCGCGTTCCGGTTCGGGTACGCCGGCAGGCACGCGGTGCCGTACGTCGAGCAGGCTGCCCGGGTAGTCGTCGCTGATGGCGCTCACGCGTCCGACCCCGGCCAGGCGCAGCAGCAGGGCCAGGGGCAGGGGCGACTGGTGGAAGCTGGTGAAGACGACCGCCTCGTCGGCGTGCACGGCGGCGAGCCGGTCGGCGAGTCGACGCATGTCGGCGGGGTCGACGGGGTCGGGGGCGGGGTCGATCCAGGGCAGCCGGTGTTCGACGATCTCGTCGACGCCGGGCAGGAGTTCCGCCGCGGCGCGTCCCCGGGGCCCGCACAGCAACACCACCCGCTCGGCGTGGGCGGCGACGGCGCGGATGGCGGGCCCGGTCACCAGCACGTCCCCGGCCGAGTCGGCGCGTACCACCAGCACCGTTCCCGCCTGCCGCCCGCCGGCGCCCCGCGCGGCGTCGGTGCCGGTGTCGGCCTGCCGGTAGGTGGCCGGGTCGAGCGCCGCCTGGCGGCGCAGGATCTCCGCCACCGCCGCCGGGAGATCGGGGGCCACCTGCGGGGCGGCGGCCACCTCCTGCGGGCGGGTCACCGGCGTGGGCACGAGGATCCCCGACGCGCCCGCGGCCGACGCCGCGATCATGTCCCGGCCGATGTCCCCCACCAGCACGCACCGCGCCGGCACGGTGCCCAGTTCCCGCGCCGCGGCGTGCACCAGCCCCGGCGCCGGCTTGCGGCACCCGCATCCGTCGCCGTCGTCGTGCGGACACACCAGCCAGGCGTCGAACGGCCCCAGCAACCGCTCGACCCGGGCGTGCACCGCCCGCATCTGCGCCTCGGTGAACAATCCACGGGCCAGGCCGGACTGGTTCGTCACCACCGCCAGCCGCAGGCCCGCCGCCCGCAACCGGTCCAGGGCGGCCCGCGCTCCCGGCACCGGCCGTACCTTCTCGGGATCGCCGTTGTACGGCACGTCCTCGATCAGCGTGCCGTCGCGGTCCAGCAGCACCGCGTCGAACAGGACGGGCCCGGACCCCGCCGCGCCAGCGCCGGCAAAAACCCGGGCTGACCTGCGCTGATCCGGCTCCACCTGGTCCTGTCGCACAGCCGGCGGGTTCCCGGCGCCCCGGGGAGTAAACGTCGTCCCGGACGCGCCCCCCGCGTCGTACGCCAACGGCGCCGACACGCCGGCTCGCAGGTGCCGTTACCCGTCGCCCGGGAGAAGCTAACCCGTCGGCACCGTTAGCCCCGGGCGCACCCAGGGTATGGGAGCGCAGTGGCGATTGTGGAGAAAGTGATCAAAGCTTCCCCGCAGCAGGTCTGGGCGGTGCTGGCGGACGGGTGGACGTACAGCGACTGGGTCGTGGGCACGGTGCACGTGCGCGACGTGGACGACGCCTGGCCCCGGGTGGGCAGCCAACTGCACCACAAGGCCGGGCCCTGGCCGTTCTCCCTGCACGACGTCTCCACGGTGCTGACCTGCGACCCGTCGCGCCGGTTGGTGATCCGCGCCGGGCTCTGGCCGGCCGGGGAGGCCATCGTGGTGTTCACCCTCGAAGCGGTCGGCGCGGACGCCACCCGGGTACGCATCGGCGAGGACTTCGCCGCCGGTCCGCTGCACTGGATACGCAACAAGATCAACGACCTGGTGCTGCACCAGCGCAACAAGGAGACCCTGACCCGGCTGGCCGACATCGCCATGCGGCAGAAGGCGGACGCATGACGCAGACCGTGGTGGTCACCGGGGCGAGCGCCGGCGTGGGACGGGCGGTCGCCCGCCGGTACGCCGAGCGCGGCGCCCGGCTTGCGCTGCTCGCCCGTGGCGAGGCCGGGCTGGCGGCTGCCGAGCGCGACTGCCGGGAGCTGGGCGCCTCGGAGGTGCGCACCTACCGGGTGGACGTGGCCGACGCCGGGGCGGTGCAGCAGGCCGCCGACGACGTGGTGCAGCGGTTCGGCGGCATCGACGTGTGGGTGAACAACGCGATGGTCTCGGTCTTCGCCCCGGCGTGGGAGATCCCGGCCACCGAGTTCCGGCGGGTCACCGAGGTCAACTATCTCGGCACCGTGCACGGCACCCTCGCGGCGCTGCGGCACATGCGGGCACGTGGGCGGGGCGCGGTCGTGCAGGTCGGCTCCGCGCTGGCCTACCGCGGGATCCCGTTGCAGTCGGCGTACTGCGCGAGCAAGCACGCCGTCCAGGGCTTCAACGACTCGCTACGGGCGGAACTGCTGCACGACTGCCCGGGCGTGAAGCTGTCGATGGTGCAACTGCCGGCGATCAACACCCCGCAGTTCTCCTGGGTACGCACCCGGCTGCCCCGGCACCCCCAGCCCGTACCGCCGATCTTCGCACCCGAGGTGGCCGCGAAGGCGATCGTCTGGGCGGCCGACCACGGGCCGCGCGAGCTGAACGTGGGTGGCCCGACCTGGCGCGCCCGGCTCGGCGACGTCCTCGCCCCCGGCCTGCTCGACCGGAAGCTGGCACGCGACGGCCACGACAGCCAGCAGACCGAGACCCCGATCGCCCCGGCCGCCTGGCGGGACAACCTGGACCGTCCCGGGGACGACGAACGGGACCGGGGCGCGGCGGGCGTGTTCACCGACCGGGCCCGGGGCCGCTCGGCCGCCCTGTGGATCGGTACGCACAAGCCGGCCGTCTCCGGCGCCGCCCTGGCGGGCCTGGCGGTGGCCCTCACCGCGCTGGCCCGCCGCCTCCGCTGACCCGGAACAGGCCCTCGCCGGGGCGGAAGACGGGGCGGTAGGGGTGGCCTTTTCGACCCGGATGTGGCAACTGGCTACGCTCTGAGGGAGCCCTGTCCGCCGACCGAGGATGTCCGACATGATCGAACCCGTGCAGTTGCCCGTGCCGTGGCGGGACGCACGCCTGACCGTCGTGGTTCCCACCTACAACGAGGCGGGCAACCTCCCGGTGCTGGTCGAGCGGCTGCTGGCCCTGCCGCTGCCGGGCCTGAAGATCCTGGTCGCCGACGACAACTCGCCGGACGGCACGGGTGAGGTGGCAGACAAGCTGGCCATCGAGCACCCCGACCGCGTCGAGGTCGTGCACCGGGCCGGCAAGGAGGGCCTCGGCCGGGCCTACGTGGACGGCATCGGGCGCGCCCTCGAGGGCGGCGCCGAGTACGTGGCGCAGATGGACGCCGACCTGTCGCACCCGCCGGAGGCGCTGCCGGGCATGCTCGGCGCACTGCTCTCCACCCAGGCCGGCGTCGTGATCGGCTCCCGGTACGTGCCGGGCGGCGAGCTGGACGAGAACTGGCCGCTCTACCGGCGGGCGCTCAGCGGCTGGGCCAACCTCTACGTGCACACGCTGCTGCGGGTCCGGATCCGCGACCTCACCGCCGGCTTCAAGATCTGGCGGGCGGACGCGCTGCGCGACATCGGCCTGGAGCGGGTGCAGTCCAACGGCTACAGCTTCCAGGTGGAGATGCACTACCTGGCCACGAAGCTGGGGCACACCATCCTGGAGGTGCCGATCCGCTTCGAGGAACGGCGCGACGGCGCGTCCAAGATGACCACCGCGACCAAGATCGAGAGCGCACTGATGCCGTTCAAGCTGCGCAGCAAGCACCGCAACATCGAGCGCTGACCGGACCCGATCCCCGCTGTGCTGCTCCGCCCCGCTGCCACGCCATGCCCTGCCCTGGTCCTGGGTCCCGTTCAGCGGGCCGGGCCCGGGGCGGCAGGCGAACGGCGGCGGACGACGGACGGGTGGAGCAAGGACGAAGGCGAGCGGTAGCGGCAGCGAGCGGCGGACGGGCGACCTTGGCTCCCGGCCGTCCGCCGCGCGGAACGTCCGACACCCGGCACCGCAACTTCGGAGCGTAACCCTCACCTTCCGTGACCATCGAGCTCGCCTCGGGATCGCCGCTCTGCGCCCTTTGCTCTGCAGCCACGGACGCACCACGGCGCTGACCTGGGGCTGACTCGCCAACGGTGCGGCGGACCCGCCCGCACACCGTTACCCGCAGCAACCGTTGCGTATATGGATGCAGAGCAAAGGGTGCGGCGAGCGACCCTAGCGGCCAGCGCTCCCATCACTGTCCGTCAACGACTTTGCCCACAATCCGCCAGCGGGCACGCGCCCCTCCGGGTGCCCTGCTGGCCCGGATCCACGAAGAGCCGGCCTGTTCATCCAGGCCGCAGTACACATCGCCCCGCGCCCCGCGCACGACGCCCCGCGCCCCGCGCACGACGCACGGCCGGCGCACGGCGCACGGCGCGAGCCTGTCGCCTTCGCCGTGCTGGCGGTCAGCGGTAGATCGCGCGGTGGGCGGCGTCGATCCCGGCCGCGTACAGCGGGCCGGTGAGGGCGCGGTCGCGGGCCAGGGCGGCGCGGGCCGCGTTCGCGCCGGGTGCGCCGTGCACGCCGCCGCCCGGGTGCGCCGACGCGCTGGCCAGGAAGAGCCGGTCCACCGGGGTGTCCGCGCGGCCCAGGCCGGGGATCGGACGCAGGAACAGCTGCTGGTACGCGGCGGCGGTGCCGCCGCCCAGCGCGCCGCCGACCAGGCTCGGGTCGCCCGCCTCCAGGTCGGCCGGACCGGCCACGTGCCGACCCACGATCAGGCTGCGGAAGCCCGGCGCGGCCTCCTCCAGCACCTGCTCCATCCGCTCGACGTGCGCGGCGATCTCCTCGGCCCGCCACTTCTGGCGGAACGGCAGATGGGTGTACGACCAGAGCGACTCCGTGCCCGGCGGCGAGTGGCTCGGGTCGGCCACCGACATCTGTCCCAGCAGCAGGAACGGGTCGCGCGGGATCTCCTTGCGGGCCAACGCGGCGGCGTAGCTGGTAAGGCCGTCCAGGTCCGCCCCCAGGTGCACGGTGCCGGCGTTGGCGACCGCCCGGTTGGTCCACGGCACGGGGGCCGACAGCGCCCAGTCCACCTTGAGGGTCGAGCCGTCCCAGCGGAAGTGCGCCAGGTCCTCCACCAGCCGGGGCGGCAGCGCCGCCGCGCCGACCAGGTCCAGGTAGAGAGCGGGCGCGGGGACGTCGGCGAGCACCGCGCGGCGGGCCCGCCAGAGGGCGCCGCCGGTGGTACGCACGCCCATCGCCCGGCCGCGGGCGGTCAGCACCCGGTCGACGTGTGCGCCGTAGAGGATCCGGCCACCCCGCTCGGTCAGCCGGGCCACCAGCGCGTCGGTGATCTTCTGGGCGCCGCCGTCGGGCACCGGCCAGCCGACCTGCTGGCCGAGCATGGCGAGCAGCCAGCCGTACACGCCGGAACCGGCCTCCTCGGGCGACAGGTCGGTGTGCAGGGCGCAGCCGGCCAGCAGCACCGGGCCGCCCTCGCCCTCGAAGAGTTCGTCGCCGAGCTTGCGCACCGGCACCACCAGCCGCCGGGCCAGTCGCAGCGCCCCGGACACGCGCAGCCGGCGCAGCAGGGTCAGGCCCCCACGCACCGGCGGGAACGGCCTGGTGATGCTCTCCAGCATCGGCTCGGCCACCTGGCGCCAGTCGTCGTACGCGTGCAGCCAGCGCTTGCCGTCGCCCGGGGCGAACGCCTCCAGCGAGGCCGCGGTGGCCTCCGGGTCGCGGTTGAGCACCGCCGCCCGGCCGTCGGGCAGCAGGTGGGCCAGCACGTCCGGGGAGTGCCGCCAGCGCAGCCCGTACCGGTCGAGCCCCAGCCCGCGCAGCACCGGCGAGGCGTAGCCGAGGGGATAGAAGGAGCTGTAGAGGTCGCTCAGGTAGCCGGGGGCCGTCACCTCGGCGGAACGCACCGCCCCGCCCGGGGTCTCCGTGGCCTCCAGCACCAGCACGTCCCAGCCGGCGTCAGCGAGCAGATTGGCGGCGACCAGGCCGTTGTGGCCTGCTCCCACGATGACGGCGTCCGCGCTCTCCGCGCCGGGCGAACTCATCCGATCCGCCTACCCGGCCAGCAACCGGGCGAAACGCGTTTGCCACGCCGGGGCCGGGGCATGCACTGCCATGTACACGGTTGCGCAGCTCATAGGCGGAGTGTGGGGCGCGGGCGGCGAGGGTGGCGAGTTGGTCGTACGCGATCCGGCCGACGGCTCCCCGGTCAGCTCGGCGCCGGTGGCGACGGCCGACGAGGTCGGCAAGGCGGTGGAGGCGACGCGCGGCGTCGCGGCGGAGTGGGCGGCGACCGCCCCGGCGGAACGGGCCGCGGCCCTGCACCGGGCGGCGGACGCCGTGGCGGCGGTGGCCGACGACCTGGCCCGGGCCACGACGGCCGAGATGGGCAAGCCCCTGTCGGACGCCCGGGGCGGCGTGGAGGCGGGGATCGGCACGCTGCGACAGTACGCGGAACTCGCCCCCGTGCGCGGCGGGCGGACCCTGCACGGCGCCACCCACGCCCTCGACTTCATGACGCCGCAGCCGCGCGGGGTGGTCGCCGCGATCACCCCGTGGAACGACCCGGTGGCGGTCTCCTGCGGGCTGCTCGGCGCGGCCCTGGTCACCGGCAACGTGGTGCTGCACAAGCCGAGCGAGCGTGCCCCGGCGACCGGCTGGCTGCTGGCGAAGGCGTTCGACTCCGCGCTGCCGCCCGGGGTGCTGTCGCTGCTGACCGGCGGCCCGGAGGTCGGCGCGGCGCTGGCCGCCCAGGAGGTGGACCTCGTCGCCCACGTCGGCTCCACCGCCACCGGGCGGGCCATCGCGGCCGCGGCGGCGCGGACCGGGGCGAAGGTGCTCCTGGAGAACGGCGGCAGCGATCCGCTCGTCGTGGACGGCGACGTCGACCCGGTGTGGGCGGCCGGGCAGGCGGCGATCGGCGCGTTCGCCAACGCGGGGCAGATCTGCGTCGCGGTGGAGCGGATCTACGTGCACCGGGACGTCGCGGAGGACTTCGCGCTGGCGCTGGTGGAGCGGGCCACGAAGCTGCGGACGGGCCCGGGCGGCGACCCGCGTACCGAACTGGGGCCGCTGGTGGACCGGCGGCACCGCGACCACGTGCACGGGCAGGTGACCGCGGCGGTGGCGCAGGGCGCGCGGATCCGCACCGGCGGCACGCTGCCCGACGGGCCGGGGGCGTTCTACCCGGCGACCGTGCTCACCGACTGCCGGCACGACATGACGGTGGTACGCGAGGAGACGTTCGGGCCGGTCGCCCCGATCGTCGCCGTCGACTCGTTCTCCGAGGCGCTGCGGTGCGCCGCCGACTCCCCGTACGGGCTGGCCGCGACGGTGCTGACCGGATCGATGAGTCACGCCCAGCGCGCCTGGCGGGAACTGCCCGTGGGCACCGTGAAGATCAACGCGGTGTTCGGCGGCGCGCCGGGCGGTGCCGCGCACCCGCGTCGGGGCAGCGGGCACGGCTTCGGCTACGGGCCGGAACTGCTGGACGAGTTCACCGCGACGAAGGCGGTGCACATCGAGGCACCCGGCGGCGGCCACTGGTGAGACACGCGCAGGGGCTGTCCGCGCCCGGACAGCCCCCGCGTCGCGTACCCGAAAGGTGGCCTCAGCGGCCGCGGGCCTTGGCGGTCTGGCGGTTGTTCGCCTTCTCGATGGCCTTGACCAGTTCGGGCTTCGTCATGCTCGAACGGCCGGGCACGTCCAGCTTGCGGGCCACCTTCATCAGGTGGTCCTTGGTGGCGTTGGCGTCCACCCCGCCGGCCGTGGGCGCCCGGCGCTCCGGTCCGCCGCCGGCCGCCTGGCGGTCGCTCGGCCCCTTGCGGCCCTTGGGCTCCCAGTGGTCGCCCACCTTCTCGAACTCGTGCTTGACGGCGGCGAAGGCGGTGCGGTGCGCCCGCTCCCCCTCGCCGTACGTCTCCACGGCCGAGTCGTGCGTCTTCTCCCAGGTGCGCTGCGCCTTCTTGGGGGAGCGTCGCAGCGTGCTGGGCAGTACCTCGCGCCCGGGCATCTCGTCCTCCTCCGCGTCGATGGGTTCCCCTGACCGTTCCCCCGCGTCCGGTCGGCAAACCGGAGGGCGGGTTTGTCGATTTCCGGCCAGGGGTACCGGCGGGCCAGGCGAAGCCGGATGCACCGGGCCATCCGGCGGCCGGGGCGCAGGGAGCGGGCATGACGACGACGGAACCCGGCGCGGTGCTCGCCGGGGAGCGGCGACCGCGGATCCCCCGCCGGGTACGGCAGCTGAGCTGGCGCACCTGGCGCGGAGTGCTGGTGCGCAGCGTGCGCAACTTCGTCAAGGACAACTGCGCGGACTGGGCCGCCGCGCTGACCTACTACGGGGTGCTCGCGCTCTTCCCGTCCACGATCGTGGTGGTCGCCCTGGTCGGGCTGGTGTCCAACGGCGAACAGACCGTCGACACCGTGCTGGACCTGGCCCGGGACATGGGCGCCGGCTCGGTGGTGGCAAACGAGGGCTTCGTCGGCGTGGTGCGGGGCGTGGTCGACCAGAACGACTCGGCCAGCGCGCTGCTGAGCTTCGGTCTGCTCGGTGCCCTCTGGTCGGCCTCCGGCTTCATCGGGGCGTTCACCCGGGCCTCCAACGCCGTCTACGGGGTCGAGGAGGGGCGGCCGGTCTGGAAGCTGCGGCCGGTGCAGATCGGCCTGGCGGCGATTTCGCTGGTGCTGTTGGCGATCGTCGCCACCGGGCTGATCGTCAGCGGGCCGGTCACCGACGCGGTGGGCGACCTGATCAACGCCGGCGGACTGGCGCGTACGGCGTGGAGCATCGCCAAGTGGCCCGTGCTCGCGATGATCATGATGGTGCTGCTGAGCCTGCTGTTCTGGACCGCCCCGAACGTCCGGCAGCCGCGGTTCCGCTGGCTCACCCCGGGCGGCGCGGTGGCGCTGGTGGCCTGGGCCCTCGCCTCCTTCGGCTTTGGCCTCTACGTGGCCAACTTCGGCTCGTACGACGCCACCTACGGCAGCCTCGGTGCGGTCATCGCCTTCCTGGTCTGGCTCTACCTGTCCAACTCGGCGCTGATGCTCGGCGTGCAGATCAACGCGGAACTCCAGCGCGGCCGGGTGCTCCAGGCCGGCGAGCCGGACCCCGACGAGCCGGTCCTGCCCCCGAAGACGCCGGCCGCCACATGACCCGTACGGGTTTACCGGCCGCGACGCCGGAGCGCCCGTTTACCGCCGGTGCCACCGGGTAGCGCAGAAGGCATGGAACGTGGCAGCAGCAAGCACGGACCGAGGGTCGACGAGCAGATGAGCCGGGAGGTCAGCGGCCTCGTGCAGGGGCCGGGGACCGGCGGCTCGCGGGTCGACGAGTCCCGTGTGCCGGAGCCGGCGGGTGAGGACCAGCCGGAGCCGACCACGGCCCCGGCCGGCGACCTGCGTACGGGCGCGCCCAAGGGGATGAGCTCCGAGGACGTCGAGCGACGCAGCCGGCTCGGCCGGTTCATCACGATGGCCGCCCTGCCCGGTGACCGGGAGACGTTGATCGCCAACGCGCGGGACAACGAGGCGCCGGCGGACATCCTCGCCGAACTGGAACGGCTGCCCGAGGGCACCCGCTACCAGACGATCTCCGAGGTGTGGGCGGCGCTCGGCCACAAGAACGAGACGACCCGCTGGTGACCGGATCCCCGCACGATCCGGCCCGTCACCGGCGGACGAAGGAGGATGCCTTATGAGTGGCGTTACCGAACACGTGGACGTCTCCGTCCCGGTCCGCACCGCGTACGACCAGTGGACCCAGTTCGAGGACTTCCCCCACTTCATGGAGGGGGTCCAGGAGGTCCGGCAGCTGACGGACACGATGACCCACTGGACGGTGGAGATCGCCGGGGTGAAGCGGGAGTTCGACGCCGAGATCACCGAGCAGCTCCCGGACGAGCGGGTCGCGTGGCGCTCCACGGGCGGCACCCAGCAGGCCGGCGTGGTGACCTTCCACCGGCTGGACCCGGACACCACCCGGGTCACGCTCCAGCTCGAGTTCGAACCGCACGGCGTGGTCGAGCAGGCCGGCGACAAGCTCGGCGTCGTCGACCGGCGCGCGAAGGGCGACCTGGAGCGGTTCAAGCAGTTCATCGAGCGACGCGGTCAGGAGACCGGCGCCTGGCGCGGCAAGGTCGACCGCCCGCAGCCCTGATTCCCCGCCCCCGGGTGTGAACCTCCGATGGCCGCCGGCTCCCCCGGCGGCCATCGTCGTTTGCGGGGACCCGGCCGGGGTACCGCGACTGGCATGACGGACGACGACAAGGTGTGGCGGGACGAGGAACGGACTTCGCTCCAGGAACTGGACCGGGCCGTCGCGCGGTCGACCCTGGACGGCCAGGCCGACGACGTGACGGGGAACGACGCCGGCGAGGAGGCGGCCTTCGGGCACGGCCCGGAGGCGGCGGACCGGGGCGGGCAGGCCGCCGGTGCGGGCCGCGAGCCGACCGACCCGGAACGCGCGTACCGGCCCTCGACGACAGGCCGGACCGGACCCGACACGATGTGAAACGCACGGCGCGGCGGGCGGGCCCACAGGGGTCCGCCCGCCGCGTCGCTCAGCGGGGCGTGGAAGTCGGCCGGCGGGTGCCGGCCGCGTGCAGGGCGATCAGGCCCAGCGCGAGGACGACGAGCGCCGGCCCGAGCAGTTCGACCGAGGTGTTGCCGAGCAGCACCCCGATGCCGGCGGGCACCAGCGCGCCGCCCAGCCCGGCCGCGGCGATCTGGAGCCCGATGGTCCGGTCCGCGTGCGCCGCACCGACCCGCTCGGCGGTGGTGAGGGTGAGCAGCGGGAAGACCGGGGCGGCGGCGAAGCCGACGACGAACAGCCCGGCGACGGCGACCCAGGCCGGTGCCGGCAGCGCGATCAGGACCGCGCCGACCGCCATCCCGGCGAGGCTGCCCCGCAGCACCACCGCCGCGCCCAGCCGTTCGGCCACCACGCCCTGCACCACGCGCCCGACGAACAGGCTGCCCCAGTAGCCCGAGACGCAGACGCCGGCGACGGCCGCGCCGAGGCCGCGTCCCTCGGTCAGCAGCAGGAACGCCCAGAGCCCGGCCGCCACCTCGATGGCCACGTAGACGGCGAAGGCCGACGCGCCGAGCCAGACCGCCGGCAGGCGCAGCGTCTCGCGTACCCGGGTGACGGTCGGTGGGGCGACGGCCGCCTCCCCGGCGGCGGACGCGGCCTGCTCGCGGGCCGGGGCGCGGTCCCGCCAGGCCCGCACGGTCAGCGCGAACGCGGCGGCCAGCGCGAGCTGGGCCCCCGCCACCAGGCCGTAGCCCCAGCGCCAGGAGAGCCCGGCGCTGAGCGCGCCGGTCATGATCAACGGTCCGAGCGCCACGCCGAGGCCGAAGAACGCGTGCATCCAGTTCATGTGCCGGGGGCCGAAGGCGCCGGCCGCGTACGCGTTCAGGCCGGAGTCGATCGCGCCGGATCCCAGGCCGAGCACCAGCGCGCAGCCCACCATCAGGGTGAGCCCGGGCGTCGACGCGTAGCCGGCGAGCGCGAGGCTGGCCAGCAGCGTGCTGCCGGCGAGCAGCCAGCCGACGCCGAGCCGGGCCAGCGTGAAGCCGGCCAGCACGCTGGAGGTCAGGTAGCCGGCGGTGCCGGCGGTGAGCACGAGGCCGACGGCCTCGGTGGGCACGCCGAAGTCGGCCCGGATCGAGGGCCAGCCCACGCCGATCAGTCCGTCGGGCAGGCCGAGGCTGACGAAGGCGAGGTAGGCCAGCAGGAGCAGCGAGGCGCGGGGCGGGGCGGTGGACACGGAGGACCATCCTGCCCTGAGTCGGCGGAGGCACCAGTCCGCCTCCCCCGGTGGGACGAAGATTACGGTCCGGACGGGCGGTGAAACGGACAGCTCATCCAGAATCGGCCGTTCGGCTGACGGCAAGTGCCGGGTCGCGAGCAAGACTTTCGGGATGCATCAGGGCTCCGGCATCCTCTCCACGCGTCAGCGCCGCCTGGCATGGCTCGGCTTCCTCCTCGCCGCGCTGCAGGCTCCCGTCTCCGCCAAGCTGGCATCGGACGACTCCTGGTTGTTCAGCCTCTGCGTCGCGCTGATGGTGGCGACCGTGATCATCGCCGACGACGCGGCCCGCCGCCGCCCGGCGGACGCCCGCATGGAGTGACGCGGCAGCCGGCGCGACGGCATCCCGCCGCGCCGGCCGGATCATCCCGGCTTGACCGCGATCGCGCCGTCGACGGTGCGCAGGATCAGGCGCAGCACCTCGTGCCGGGAGGCACCGGTCTCCGCCAGGTAGGCCCAGCCGGCGTACAACTGGGACCAGATCAGGCTCTGCACCCACCCCGCCGGCAGCTCCGGGTCGATGGTGCCGTCGCGGTGCCCGCGTTCGACCATCGCGACGAAGTTCGGGTCGCACCCGCCGTCGATGGAACCGGCACCGGTCTCCGGCTCGGTAAAGATCAGCGAGAGCAGAGTGCCGAGGTCGAAGTACTCCTGGCAGAGCCGGCGCACGGCCGACGCACCGGTGCCCTCGGCGATCCGCGCCTGGGCGGTCGCCCGGTCGAGCCGGGCGCCGGCCTCGGCGCCGACCGCCCCGAGCAGGTCGGCCCGCTCGGCGAAGTAGCGGTGCAACGTCGTACGCCCCACCTCGGCGGCGGCGGCGATGTCGCCGAGGGAGGCGGCGGGGTTGCGCCCCCACACCTCGATCGCCGCGTCGACGATGGCCTGGCGGGTCCGGGCGCGACTGCCGGACACCTGCTGGTCGGTCACGTCGGCGAGGATACCAACACGTCCTTTCGGAATACCGATTGACCGGACTGGAACACCAGTGTTCCATTCAGGGCATGACTCCTTCCGCCCCGGCGTTCTCCCGGTTGCGCACGCTCACCTCGTTCCTCGTCCCGCACCGGCGGACGATGCTCCTCGGTCTCGTGCTGGGGCTCGCCGCCAACGCGGCCGGGCTCGCGACGCCGATGGTCACCAAGTGGGTCCTGGACACGCTCGGCGCCGGCGAGTCGATGGCCCGCCCGATCGGCGCCCTGCTGGCGCTCGTCGTCGTCGGCGCGGCCGTCTCGCTGTGGCAGTGGCGGCTGCTCGGAACGCTGGCCGAGCGCGTCGTGCTCGACGCGCGGGCCTCGATCGTCCGGCACTACTTCCGGGCTCGCGTCGGCGACCTGCAACGCCGCCCCACCGGCGAACTGGTCACCCGGGCCACCTCCGACACCCAGCTGCTACGCGAGGCGTCCGGCAGCATCGTCGGCCTGGTCAACGCCGGCATCGCCCTAGCCGGCACCCTCGTGCTGATGGGGGTGCTCGACCTGTTCCTGCTCGGCTGCACCGTGGCCGCCGTGCTGGTCGTCGCCGCGGTCATGGGCGCACTGATGCCCCGCATCGGGCAGGCGCAGGCCGCGGCGCAGGAGTCGACGGGCGCGCTGGGTGGCGTCCTGGAGGGGGCGCTACGCGCGATCCGCACAGTCAAGGCCAGCCGGGCGGAAACCCGGTTGACCGAGCGGATCGTCGCCGATGCCCGGCAGGCGGCGACGCACAGCGTACGGGCCGCGCGGGTGACGGCGTCGGTCTGGACGATCGCCTGGACGGGGATCCAGCTCGCGGTGATCGCGATCCTGGGCATCGGCGCCTGGCGGGCCCAGCACGGCCTGCTGGAGATCTCCAGCCTGATCGCCTTCCTGCTGTACACGTTCCAGCTGATGGGGCCGATCACGGAGCTGACCCAGAACACCACGGCGTTGCAGGCCGGGATCGCGGCGGCGGGACGGATCCGCGAGGTCGAGACCATCGCGACCGAGCCGGCGGGACCGGCGCCCGCCCCGGCGGAACGCGCGCCGACGCCCGACGCGGAGCAGCCGGTGCTCGTGTTCTGCGGGGTCACCGCCCGGTACGGCCCGGAGGCGTCCCCGGCGGTGCGGGACATCGACCTGGCCGTCCCCCGGCGTGGGCACACCGCGATCGTGGGGCCCTCGGGAGCCGGCAAGACCACGCTCTTCTCGCTGATCCTGCGCTTCCTCGAGCCCGAGCGGGGGCAACTGCTGCTCGACGGCCGACCGTACGCGGCCCACGGGCACGACCATGTGCGGGCCCGGCTGGCGTACGTCGAGCAGGAGACGCCGGTGGTGCCCGGCACCATCCGCGACAACCTGCGGTTCACCCATCCGGACGCCACGGAGGAGGAGATCCGGGCGGTGCTGCGCGCCGTCCGGCTCGACGACAGGATCGACTCACTGCCGGACGGACTGGACACGTCGCTGTCGTCGACGGAGGTGTCCGGCGGGGAGCGCCAGCGCATCGCCCTGGCCCGGGCCATGCTGCGCACCCCCGACGTGTTGCTGCTCGACGAGGCGACCGCGCAGGTCGACGGGCTGACCGAGGCGGCGTTGCAGGAGTGCGTCCGGCAGCGCGCGGCGGTCGGCGCCGTGCTGACCATCGCACACCGGCTCTCCACGGTGCTCGACGCCGACCGGATCGTGGTGCTGGAGCACGGCCGGATCCGGGCCCAGGGCACCCATGCCGAACTGCTGGCCGGCGACGACCTCTACCGCCGCCTGGTCGAGGCGCTGCGCATCGCGGCCGAGGAGCACCCGGTCGCGGCGGGCTAGCTGTCCCTGGGCCGTACAGCTAGCCCACCCGCCGACGCGGCGGGCCGCCCGTCGCGCGCGGCGGAGGCGCACGCGGCTAGCCTCCGCCGTCGGGGCGTGCCTCGTGCCCGGGTCTGCCCCGGCTGCGCCGCCGCTCCTTCATCTCCGCCTCGTAGAGGTGCCGGCGACCGCCGACCAGCTCCTCCCGGGCGGCCCAGTCCAGGTCGCGGAAGAGGGCGTAGTAGTTGTCGTCGAAGTCCTCGACGATCTGGAACGTCCACCGTCCGGCGATCACGTTGCGGCCCAGCAGGTCGGTGTCGATACGGTCGGCGATCCGGTCGTGCCCGGCGGCGCGGAACATCTCCACGGCGTCGTCGAGCATCAGGTCGGCGTGCCCCACCAGCTGGTGCAGCGAGTAGAGGTGACCGCGGACCCGCTCGACGCACTCCAGCGCCTCGCTGAGCTTGCCGAGCGCCGCCACCGTCTCGTCGCTGACCCCGGCGGGCCTGCGGTGCCGTTCGTCCGGCCCGTCCTCGTGTCGTCCCATCCGTTCCTCCAGGTTTCGGCTGTGCCCGTCCGGGCGGTTCTCCTCTGCCCCGCCCGCGTCGGATCAACCCCCCGCGCCGCCCGCTGACCGTTCGGGGGAGGGTGAAAAACCCGCCGACCGGCCGAGGTCGACCCTGGTCACGGCCGGATAGCCTCGGTCACCATGCGTGTGCCGTTCACCCGGGTCGAGGCCCGTTCCGCCGCCAGTTCGGCGCGGGCCACCCTCGCTCTCCTGTCCGCCTCGGTCGGCGCCGAGGGACTGGCCGCCGCCGCCGCGCGTCCGGGCCTGCTCGCCCTGGTCGACCAGCACGCCGCAGCGGTGCGGGAGAGCCTGGACGGCGACCGCCGGGCGCTGAGCGCCGCCGCGCTCGCCGGCTATGCGGAGGGCGTCCGCGCCGCCGCGCTGGAGCACGGCTGGCAGCCGCCGGCGGCCCCGGTGGACTGGTCCGCACCGGACTGGCTGCTCACCCGGCTGCTCGCGGTCTGCGCGCTGACCCGCTCGCTCGGGGCCCCGGCGACCGCCCCGCTCCCGCTGGTCTAACCGCCGGCCCCGGTCGCACACGCCGGAGGGGCGCCCGCACGTCCGCGGACACCCCTCCCCGTCCTGCTCACCGCC
This sequence comes from Micromonospora sp. NPDC049060, assembly GCF_040649055.1. NCBI lineage: Bacteria > Bacillati > Actinomycetota > Actinomycetes > Micromonosporales > Micromonosporaceae > Micromonospora > Micromonospora sp. NPDC049060. The sequence continues at coordinate 12,035 of NZ_JBEZEV010000038.1, read as the reverse complement.
AGGTCAACGGCGGAACTGCTGGGTCTCGTCGCTGACGTTCCCCGACTGGTACGTGCCGCGCCCGCCGGCCGTCGCGGACTCCTGCCCGCGGGGCATGACCTCGGTGCGCTCGGCCGCCGTCCGGTCCGCCATCTGCCGGCCGACGTCGGTCTGACCGGCCTCCCGGGCCCGGCGGTGCTCCTGCACCGCCCGCGACTCCTCGGCCATCCGGTTCAGCCAGCCTTCCCAGCGGTTCTGCATCGGCCGCACCAGGCCACCGCCGACACCGATGATCAGGATGCCGGCCACGGTGGCGAGCACCGCGATCAGCACCGGTGTGGTCACCGTGGTGGCGATGCCCACCTGGTTCAGCGCGGCGATCACACCCAGCGCGAGGATGAAGACCGCCACCAGGTCCGCCAGGACCTTGCCGTACGCGAGCCCGCCCAGCGCCCCGGTGACCAGATCCCGGACGGCGTTGGCGATCGCGGCGGCCACGACGATGATGACGATCGCCACGAAGGCGCGTGGCAGCCAGGCGACCACGCCGCTGATCAGGTCACTGATCGCGTTGGGTCCCCACACCCCGAAGGCGAACTGCAGGGTGAACAGCAGCACGGCGTAGTACGCAAGTCTCGCCAGGATGTCGCTGGCGTCGTACTTGGTGCGTTCCAGCGCGCGCTTGATGCCGCCCCGTTCCACCGCCCTGTCGAACCCGACCCGTTCCAGCGCCGTGTCCACGATCTTGAGCACGGCTCTGGCGATGAGCCATCCGACCACGAGGATCGCGATGAACGCGATGGCCCGCGGTATGAAGAGCAGCACCGACCTCCACATGTCGGCCACGGCGTTGCCGATGTCGACCTGCCTGACCGCGAGGCTTTCCGGCATGATGTCCCTCCTGTCGCATGGACTGCGCCGCGCGCTTACCCGGTCGCCGACGCGGCACGCCGTCGGAGTCCCCGAGTTTTTCCCGACATGTCACCGCAGAACGGCCCTGACCTGCCCGAACGTTCGGGCCCGGCGTGGTGCGGGGCATGATCGGAAACAGCCGACGGACCCTCCGGCTAGGCTGCGCTCATGCCAGGAACGGTCGGACGGGTCCCGAACCCACCAGCCCCGGTCTCGGGAACGCCCTCCGCGTCGGGCATGGCGGCCGCCGTCCCGCGCCACGACTGGGGTGGCACCCCGCTCGGTGCGTGGCGGACCTGGGACCCGGCGGTCCGGGCCGCCACGGAACTGCTCCTCGCCTCGCCCGTACCGATGGCCCTCACCCTGGGCGACGAGCACCTGCTCGTCTACAACGACGCGTACGCGGAGCTGATCGGCGACCGGCACCCCGACGCGGTGGGCCGCCCGGCGGCCCAGGTGTTCGCGGAGTCCTGGCCGCTGCCCGGCGTCGGGGACGCCATCGCGCACACCTACCGCTCCGGGGAGCCGTTCCTGGAGAAGGAGACCACGCTTCCGCTGCACCGCCGTCCCGGCCTGGTCGAGCAGTCGGTCTTCACCCGGGGCTACTCCCCCGTGCGCGACAGCGCCGGGCGGATCGTCGGCGTGCTGACCGTGGCCGCGGAGACCACCCAGGTCACCCAGCAGTTGCAGAGCCTCAGCGACTTCGCCGCGGCGCTCGCCGGCACCCTCACCCTGGACGACGTGGCCCGGGTCGCGCTGCGCTACACGATCACGGCGTTCGACGCCGACCGGGTCTCGTTCGCCGTCGACGAGGGCGGCGGCGGCTGGCGGATGGTCCGGCGCATCCGCGGCGAGCTGATGGACGAGGCCGACGAGCGACTCCCCCCGCTGTGGCGGCGCGTCCCGCCGGACGGGCTGGGGCCGGTGGTGACCGTCGCCCGCAGCGGCGTGCCGTACTTCGCCGACGACGGCCAGCCGCTGCGGGACATCGCGGTGGACCGGCACGACCAGAAGGTCCGCTCGCTCGCGGCGGTGCCGCTGCGGGCCTCGGTGGTGCGCGGCGGGCTGACGGTCGGCTACCAGGTCCCGCACGTCTGGTCGGCCGCCCGGCGCGCGCTGCTGGCCGCCTCGGCCGAGCTGGTCGGCCAGGCCGCCGAGCGGGCCCGCCGGTTCGAGACCCAGCACGGCACGGCCCAGCTGCTGCAACGCAGCATGCTGCCGGAGCACCTGCCCGACCTGCCCCGGATGCGGATCGCCGCCCGCTACGACCCGGGCGTCGACGGCAACGCCGCCGGCGGGGACTTCTACGACGCCTTCCTGCTGCCCGACGGCGGCCTGGGGATCGTGCTCGGCGACGTCGCCGGCCACGACGTGCAGGCCGCGGCCCGGATGGGTCAGGTCCGCGCGGCGCTGCGGGCGCTGGCGCTGACCGACCCCCGCCCCGACGCCGTGCTGGCCGGGCTCGACCGGTTGGTGACCAGCCTGGGCGCCGAGGGCGACACGCACGAGCTGTTCGTGACGGTGGTCTTCGGGGTCGTCGACGCCGACCGGCAGCGGCTCACCCTGGCCAGCGCCGGTCATCCCGCCCCGCTGATCCGCCGGTGCGCCCCGGACGGCGACCCGGTCGCCGAATACCTCGACGTGCCCGCGGGCGCCCCGCTGGGCCTGGGCTGCCGGCCGCGCACCGTCACGGTGCCCTTCGCCCCCGGCGACACGTTGCTGCTGTTCAGCGACGGTGTGGTGGAGCGGCGCTGGCAGGACCTGACGACCGGCCTGGACGCCCTGGCCGTCGCCGTGGCCGGCGCGGGCAGCGGCGACCCCCGCGCGTTGTGCGCGGTGGCCACCGCGGCGGTGCCCGGCGCCACCGAGGACGACGTCGCGGTGCTGGCGGTGGAGCACGCGCTGCGGCCGTCCCGGTCGACGAGCATGGAGGTGCCGGCCGAGCCGACCGCGCCGAGCCGGGTACGGCACTGGATGACCGCGCAGCTCACGGAGTGGCAGGTGCCCGAGTCGATCATCGGCGCGGCGGTGCTCTGCACCAGCGAGCTGACCACCAACGCCCTGCTGCACGCGGGCACGGCCGCCCGGGTGGAGATCGACCTCAGCCCGGAGCGGCTGCTGGTGTCGGTCGCCGACTCGGGCACCCGGGGCACGGTGACCCGCGCGCAGACCGACACGCTCAGCAGCCGGGGCCGGGGACTGGGGCTGATCGAGGAGCTGAGCGACGCGTGGGGGACGGACCCGACCGTACGCGGCTCGACGGTCTGGTTCGAGATCCTCATCCCGCCCGCGTGAACGGTGGCGTCAGCCCGGCCCGACGGGGTAGGAGGACCGTATGCCCGCCGACAAGCCCACCGGTGTCCTCTTCGACGTGGACGGCACCCTGGTCGACACCACCTACCTGCACACCGTGAGCTGGTGGGAGGCGCTGCGCCAGACCGACCGGCCCGTACCCATGGCGACGATCCACCGCGCCATCGGGATGGGCTCGGACAAGCTGCTCGACCACCTGCTCGGTCCGGAGCGCGACCGGAGCGCGGACCAGAAGCTGCGCGCCGCCCACGACACCCTCTTCGCCGAGTACTGGGAGCGGCTGGTCCCGCTGCCCCGCGCCGCCGACCTGCTGCGCGCCTGCGCGGAGCGGGGACTGCGGGTGGTGCTGGCGACCTCCGCCGCCGAGCACGAGGTGACCGCGCTGCGCCGGGCGCTGGCCGCCGACGACGTGATACACACGATCACCAGCTCGGCGGACGCGCGGGAGAGCAAGCCGGCGCCGGACATCCTGGTCGCCGCGCTGGAGCAGTCCGGGCTCGCCGCCGAACGCGTGGTCTTCGTCGGTGACTCGGTGTGGGACGTCGCCGCCGCCGGCGAGCTGGACATCCCCTGCGTCGGGCTGACCTGCGGCGGCACCGGCCGGGGCGAGCTGGCCGGGGCCGGTGCGGTGGCCGTCTACGAGGACCCCGCCGCGCTGCTCGCCGCCCTCGACGACTCGCCGATCACCCGGGCGGGGTGACGCCGCCGACTCCGTCGCTCCGAAGAGGAATACGAGAAGTCCTCCGGGGGCAAGGACTTGCACCACCTGCCCGCACGCCGTGGGCGAGGCGGAGAGGTGGGGTCGTGGAGCCGGTAGACGTGGCGTTCGCGGTGGTCGGTCTGGGCGCGCTGCTGGCGGGGATCCTGCCCCGGGTGCTCGAGCACCGGCCACTGTCCATGCCGATCGCGTTCCTGGGGCTGGGCATGCTGGTCTTCGCCCTCCCCGTCGGGCTGCCGAACCCCGACCCGCTCGCGCACCCGGAGATCGCCACCCACCTCACCGAGATCGGCGTCATCGTCGCGCTGATGGGCGCCGGGCTGAAGATCGACCGGCCGTTGAGCTGGGCCCGCTGGTCGTCGACGTGGCGGCTGCTGGCCATCGCCATGCCGCTGTGCATCGTGGCGGTGGCGGTGCTCGGCTGGTGGTGGGCCGGGCTGGTGCCGGCCGCCGCGCTGCTGCTGGGGGCGGCCCTCGCCCCGACCGATCCGGTGCTCGCCGCCGACGTGCAGGTCGGCGAGCCCACCGACGTCGAGGACTCCGAGGACGAGGTCCGCTTCGCCCTGACCTCCGAGGCCGGGCTGAACGACGGGCTGGCCTTCCCCTTCGTGTACGCGGCCATCGCCATCGCCACCACCAGCCTCGCGCCCGGCGAATGGCTGGGCCACTGGCTCGGCGTGGACGTGCTCTGGAAGGTGGCGGCCGGGGTGGCGGGCGGGTGGCTGGTGGGGTGGCTGCTCGGCAAGCTCTTCTTCCGGGCCCCGAGCAAGCTGCGGCTGGCCCGGCACTCGGAGGGCTTCCTCGCGCTGGCCGCGACCTTCCTGGCGTACGGGCTGGTGGAGGTCGTCAGCGGGTACGGCTTCCTGGCGGTCTTCGTGGCCGCGCGGGCGATCCGGGCCGCGGAGCGCACCCACGAGTTCCACTCCGTGCTGCACGACTTCGCCGAGCAGGTGGAGCGGCTGCTCACCGTGCTGTTGCTGCTGCTCTTCGGCGGCGCCGTGGTGGGTGGCCTGCTGGGCCCGCTGACCTGGCCGGCCGCCGCGGTCGGACTGGCGCTGGTCTTCGTGGTCCGTCCGCTGCTCGGCTGGTTGTCGCTGCGGGGGGCGCCCGGCCGACCGGCCGAGCACTGGGTGATCGCCCTGTTCGGCATCCGGGGCGTCGGCTCGTTCTTCTACATCGCGTACGCGACCGCGAAGACCGACTTCCCCCAGGCGGACCTGATCTGGGCGACCGTCGGCCTCGTGGTGATCGTCTCGGTGGTGGTGCACGGCATCGCGGCGACCCCGGTGATGCAGTTGCTGGACCGGGCGGGGGAACGCACGTCCGACCCGTCCGAGCGCCGCCACGCCGGCGAGCCCGTCACCACCGGGGGTTGACCGCCCGCCCCGCCGGTGTGCGCAGGGGCCGCTTCCTCACGCTGCGCCCAGGCGGGTGACGAGGGCGCGGCCGAGGTCGCGACCGGAGAGCCAGGCGCTCTGCACCCGGGGTGCGCCGAAGGCGTCGCCGGCCAGCCCGACGCCGTCGGCGTCGAGGTGGTACGTCCCGCCGGGGCCTTCGGTGGGCTTCGCGTACGTCCAGCGGTGCACGTGCACGTGCTCCGCCGCTTCGGGCAGCCCCAGCAGGTCCCGGACGGCCTCCTCGATCGCCGGGCCGGCGCCGGAGGGCTGGGCGAGGTGGCCGGCGGCGAACTCGGGCGTGGTGTGGGCGACCAGCACCGGCGCGTCGTCGCCGCGGCGGTCGCCGTCGTCGCAGACGAGGTTCAGCAGCGGGTGGTCGTTGACGAAGGCGCCCCGGAAGGTGGCCCACCGGCGGGCCGGGAAACGCAGCACCGCGGCCAGGGACGGCGACCAGCGTTGGACCTGCGTGGCCCGGGTGGCGGCGGCGAGGGCCGGGTCGAGCAGCAGGGCCGCCTGCGGCCCCGGCATGGCGAGCGCGACCGCCTCGCAGGGCCGCCCGTCGACCACCGGTCCGGGCGCGACGCCGAGCACGAGCCGGTCCACGGTCACCGGCAGTTCCCGGGCCAGGTGCTCCACCAGCGTCCGCAGCCCCCGGGTCGCCGCCCAGCGCATCGGGCCGGGAACGGCACGCCGGCCGTCGGCGCCGTACGCGACGAAGGTGTCGGTCCACTCGCGGGCCAGGCCGGCCGAGCGCCATCCCTCGGCCACCTCGGCGAAGTCCGGATCACTGACCGTGAAGTAGGCGGCGCCGGTGTCGGCCGGCCGGCCGTCGAAGCGGCGGCTGGCCATCCGGCCGCCGGCCACCCGGGCGCGCTCGCGGATCTCCACCGGGATGCCGGCGCGGGCCAGTTCCGTCGCGCATGCCACTCCGGCGATGCCCGCGCCGACCACCACCACACCCGCCCGCTGCGCCGCCGTCATCCGGTGATCGTATGCGCGCCCGCGTCGCCCGGACGGCCGGAGACACGCCCGGCGCGTCCGGGCGTACGACGCGCCGGAGATGCGGCATGGATCGGCGCCGCACGGGGTATTGGCACGTCTGTTCGAAGGAAGGTGGAGATCATGACGGACCGCAGCAGCAGCCAGGCCAACCCGCAGGGCGCCATCAAGGACCCGGACGAGTGGGTCACCGGCGAGGAGCCGCCGACCGCCGCCCAGGAGTCCTACCTGGCGACCCTGGCCCGGGAGGCCGGCGAGGAGCCGCCGGAGGGCCTGACGAAGGCCGAGGCCTCGAAGCGGATCGACCAGCTCCAGGAGGAGACCGGCCGCGGTCAGTGACCGGGCGGGCGGCGCGGTGGCAGGCGGTGCAGTTCGACCTCGTCGAGCCGGCCCGCCGCCACCCGCGCCGTCAGGTACGTGGCGTACGGCTGGGCCCGCCGGTCGGTGGGCGAGCCGGGGTTGAGCAGCCGCAGGCCACCCGGGGCGACCGTGTCCCAGGGGATGTGCGAGTGGCCGAAGACCAGCACGTCGGTGCCGGGGAAGCGGGCCGCGCAGCGGCTCTCCCGCCCGGCCTTCGGGCCGGTCTCGTGCACGACGGCGACCCGCAGCCCGTCGAGTTCCACCCGGGCGACCTCCGGCAGCCGGGCGCGCAGCGCCGGCCCGTCGTTGTTGCCGTACACCCCGACGAGGCGGCGGGCCCGGGCGGCGAGGGCGTCCAGCAGCGCCTCGTCGACCCAGTCCCCCGCGTGCAGCACCACGTCGGCGGCGTCGACCGCCGCCCAGAGCGGCTCCGGCAGGTCCCGGGCCCGCTTCGGCACGTGGGTGTCGGCGGTGATCACCAGGCGCATCCCGCCATTCTCCCCGCGGGACCGCGCGCCGCGGCCGGCGCGCCGGCCCGACGCCCCGGAATGTCGCGGCCTCTTCACATCGCGGCAATCAGCACGTAGTTTGACGTCGATGCATGGGAGCGCTTCCAGCGGTGCTCCTCGATGGAATGGGAGATCCCGTGAGAAGCAGACCCGCACTCGCCGCGCTGAGCGCCGCGGCGGCGCTCACCGTCGCCGCCACCGTCACCGTCGGCATCGTCCGCGCACCCGCCGCGGTCGCCGCCGACTCGGCGTTCTACGTCGACCCGGCGACGGCCGCGGCGGCCTGGGTCGCCGCCAACCCCGGCGACCCCCGGGCCGCCGTGATCTCCGGCCGGATCGCGAACGTTCCCCAGGGCCGGTGGTTCACCCGGACCAACACCTCGACCGTACGGTCCGAGATCGACGCCCTGGTCGGCGCGGCGGCGGCCGCCGGCAAGGTGCCGATCCTGGTCGTCTACAACATCCCGAACCGGGACTGCAGCGGCGCGAGCGGCGGCGGCGCGCCCGACCACGCCACGTACCGGCAGTGGGTCGACCAGGTCGCGGCCGGCCTGGCCGGGCGGCCGGCGACAATCGTCCTGGAACCCGACGTGCTGCCGCTGATGACCAGCTGCCAGAACGCGGCCCAGCAGGCCGAGACGAGGGCCTCCATGGCGTACGCCGGCAAGAAGCTCAAGGCGGGCTCGGCTGCCGCGAAGGTCTACTTCGACATCGGACATTCCGCGTGGCTCGCCCCCGGCGAGGCCGCCTCCCGGCTGCTCGGCGCGGACGTCGCCAACAGCGCGGACGGCATCTCGCTCAACGTCTCCAACTACCGGCGCACCGCCGACGAGGTCGCCTACGCCAAGGCCGTGATCGCGGCGACCGGGGTGTCCCGGCTCAAGGCGGTCGTCGACACCAGCCGCAACGGCAACGGGCCGGCCGGCTCCGAGTGGTGCGACCCGGCCGGGCGGGCCATCGGCACCCCGAGCACCACCGCCACCGGCGACTCCGCCATCGACGCGTACCTGTGGGTGAAGCTGCCCGGCGAGGCCGACGGCTGCATCGCGCCGGCCGGCCAGTTCGTGCCGCAGCGGGCGTACGACCTGGCCCTGGCCGCCGGCCCGGCCCCCACCACCGCCCCGCCGACCACCGCCCCGCCCACGACGGCGCCCCCGACCACCGCCCCGCCCACGACGCCCCCGCCGAGCACTCCCCCGCCGACCGGCGGCTGCACGGTGTCGTACACCCCGAACTCGTGGTCCGGCGGCTTCACCGCCGAGCTGCGGGTGACCAACCACGGCGCCGCGCTCACCGGCTGGACCCTCACCTTCGCCCCCGGCGCCGGAGTCCGGCTGACCAACGGCTGGAACGGCGACTGGACCCAGTCGGGCGACCGGATCACCGTGCGCAACGCCGCCTGGAACGCCGGCCTGCCCACGGGCGGCACGGCCTCGCTCGGGTTCCAGGGCACCTGGCCGGGCGGCGCCCTGCCCACCCCGACCGGGTTCACCCTCAACGGCACCGCCTGCTCCTGACCGCCGCGCCCCGCCCGTCCCGCACGGGGCGGGCGGGGCCCGGGGCCATGCCGTGCGGCGCGGCCTAGAATCGGCGCGTGGCCGTGGCGGTGGAGGAGCGGCGGGCGCCGGTCGGGGCGCTGCTGCGGCAGTGGCGCAGGCGCCGCGGGCTCAGCCAGCTCGCCCTCGCGGTCGGGGCGGAGATCTCCACCCGGCACCTCAGCTTCGTGGAGACCGGGCGCTCCGCGCCCAGCCGGGAGATGGTCCTGCGGTTGGCCGAGCACCTCGACGTGCCGCTGCGCGACCGCAACCGGCTGCTGCTGGCCGCCGGGTACGCCCCCGTCTACTCCCAAGCCCCGCTGGACTCCCCCGAGCTGCGACGGGTCCTCGACGCGGTACGCCGGGTCCTGCGGGCGCACGAGCCGTACCCGGCCGTCGCGGTGGACCGGCGCTGGAACCTGGTCGCCGGCAACGCCACCCTGCCGCTGCTCACGGAGGGTGCCGCCGCGCACCTGCTCCGGCCAACGGCCAACGCGCTGCGGCTGACGCTGCACCCCGAGGGCATGGCGCCCCGGATCGCCAACCTCGGCGAGTGGCGTGCCCACCTGCTCGGGCGGCTGCGCCGGCACCTGGCGCTGACCGACGATCCCGAACTGGGCGCGCTGCACGACGAGCTGTGCGGCTACCCGGGCGGGCCGGCCGCCCCGGACGCGGGCCTGCCCCGCGCCGGGGACGTGGTCGTGCCCCTGCGACTGCGTCACCCGGGCGGCGAGCTGGCCTTCCTCAGCACCGTCTCGACCTTCGGCACCCCGCTGGACGTGACGGTCGAGGAGCTCTCCATCGAGTCCTTCTTCCCCGCCGACGAGGCCACCGCCGCGTACCTGCGTGCCGCCGCCCGCTGAGCGTTACCTCGCGACGGCGGCGGGAACGCGGGGGTCGACGAAGGAGGAACTCATGACCACACCGTCGAGTCCCACCTCGGCATGGCGGCCCGGGATGCCGGGCGGCGACACCCTCCCGTCCGGTCCGGCCGGCCGCCCGAGCGGCCCCGGCCACGACGGGCACGGCCCACAGACCGGTCCGCCCACCGTGACGATCGGGTCGTACCCGGACTATCCGTCCGCCCAGCGGGTCGTCGACTACCTGGCGGACAACCGGTTCCCGGTCGAACACAGCGCCATCGTCGGCACGAACCTCACACTGGTCGAGACCGTGCTGGGCCGGATGACGACGGGGCGGGCGGCCCTGGCGGGCGCCGGCACGGGCGCCTGGTTCGGGCTCTTCATCGGGCTGCTCTTCGGCATCTTCACCGCCGGCAACTGGGTCGCGGCGATCCTGGTCGGGCTCGTCGTCGGCGCGATCTGGGGAGCGGTGTTCGGCGCGGTCGCGCACGCGATGACCGGCGGGCGGCGCGACTTCACCTCGGCCAGCTCGCTGCGCGCCGGCCAGTACGCCGTGCTCGTCGACGCGCAGTTCGCCGAGCAGGCGCGTCAGCTGCTCGGCCGGATGCACATGGCGGCCTCACCGCCCGCCCGCTGAGGCCCTCGCCGGGGCGCCCGCCGGCCGCGACCGCCCCGGGCCCCTCGTCCGGCAGCCGGCGGCCCGCCCCGCGGACGCCGGCTGCCGGCTGGTCCGGGCCGCCGGCGCTTCCGGCCCGGTCCCGGAACACCCTTCAAAGCTGAACGGCACCTCCGCATCACGGGTGACCGCGCTCACGGGGAACTAGTTAAATTTTGAAAGAGTGCTACTGTCATGGGCGTGACCGAGAGCCTGGACAGTGCCCGACTCGCCGCCTGGCGCGCCTACATCGAGGCCAGCCAGCGGCTCTACACGCGGCTGGAGGACGACCTGCGCGCCGACAGCGCGCTCAGCTTCGCCGACTACCACGTGCTCGTCCTGCTCTCCGAGGCACCGGGCCAGCGGCTGCGGATGGGCGAGCTGGCGAGCCGACTGGTCTTCTCGCCCAGCCGGCTGACGTACCAGATCACCACCATGCAGCGGCGCGGCCTGGTCGCCCGGGAGTCCTGTCCCGACGACCGCCGCGGCAGCGAGGCCGTGCTCACCGCCGCCGGGCTGCTGGCCCTGCGCGAGGCCGCCCCGCACCACCTGCGGTCGGTGCGCGCCCACCTGATGGACGACCTCGACGACGCCGAGGTCGCCTGCCTCACCCGGATCTTCGAGCGACTCGGCCGGCGCCTGCGCGCGGACCGCGACGCGTCGACCGCCCACCCGCACAGCTGAGGAGCCCCCGATGCCCGCCATCACCGTCGACAACGTGCTCGTCCTGCCCCGCCTGCCCAGGCTCGACGAGTCCACCGCGTTCCGCCCGGTCCGCCGGCTGACCACCGCGCCCAGCGGCTACGAGGGCGAGGGCTTCCCAGTCCGCCGGGCGTTCGCCGGCGTGCCGGTGAGCGAGCTGGACCCGTTCATCCACCTGGACCAGATGGGCGAGGTGGACTACGCCCCGGGCGAGCCGAAGGGCACGGCCTGGCATCCGCACCGCGGCTTCGAGACGGTGACCTACATGATCGACGGGATCATGGACCACCAGGACTCGCAGGGCGGCGGCGGCACGATCACCAACGGCGACACCCAGTGGATGACGGCCGCGAGCGGCCTGCTGCACATCGAGGCGCCGCCGGAGCACCTCGTCATGAGTGGCGGCCTGTTCCACGGCACCCAGCTCTGGGTCAACCTGCCCCGGGCCGCGAAGATGAACCCGCCCCGCTACCAGGACATCCGGGGTCGGGAGGCGGCCCTGCTGACCACGCCGGACGGCGGCGCGCTGATCCGGGTGATCGCCGGCGAGATCGCCGGGCACCGGGGGCCGGGCTCCACCCACACCCCGATCACCATCACGCACGTGACCGTGCAGCCGGGCGCCCGCGTCGACCTGCCGTGGCGGCCGGACTTCAACGCCCTGGTCTACGTGCTGGGCGGGCGGGGCACGGTGGGCACCGACGGGCGGCCGGTGCACACGGGGCAGCTCGCCGTGCACGGCCCCGGCGACGCGCTGACCTTCGCCGCGGACGCCGGCCAGGACGGCCACACCCCGACGCTGGACCTCTACATCATGGGCGGCGAGCCGATCCGGGAGCCCGTGGCGCACTACGGCCCGTTCGTCATGAACACCCGCGACGAGCTGCTCCAGGCGTTCGAGGACTTCAAGGCCGGCCGGCTCGGTGTCGTCCCCGCCGAGCGGCTGCCGCACACCGACGGCCAGGCCCCGAGGCCCTGATCCCACGCGCGGGCGGTGGGCGCCCCCCCGCCCCCCCCGGGGGGGCCCCCCCGGGCCGGGGGGCGGCGGGGCGCCCCCGCCCGGGGCGGGGGGGGGCGGGGGCGGCGACGGTGC
>NZ_JBEZEV010000037.1:0-57506 GCF_040649055.1 Micromonospora sp. NPDC049060 | reverse complement strand
CGGATACAACACCGGTATCCGGACGAAACCGCGCCTTGCCGGATCGCCGCCCGGACTCCGCCTCGGCTCGACCGCCCTTATGAAACAGGCCCTAGATCAGGAGGGTGTCGTGGCGGTCGTGCCGGCGGCGGACGTGGCCGCGCCACCCGGCGAGCAGCGCGATGAAGGTCCAGCCGGCACCGCCGAAGAGCAGCGCCCCGACCATGCCGCCGGAGTCGACCCGGTCGGCGGCCTCGAGTTCGACCACCCCGTCGGGATCGGTGAGCACGGCAAGCCGGTCGCCGACCCGGTAGCCGGGGTTGCTGCCCTGGTGGACCAGCGGCTCGTCGAGGCGCCCGTCGGCGCCCTCAAGCGTGAAGGCGTGTCGCTTGCCGACGACCGACACGTCGACGATCGTCACCTCCTGGCGGACGCCGCGCGCCTCCAGCACCGCCTCGGGGGCGAGCTGCACCGAGCCCACGAGGACGAACAGGGCCGGCCCCATGGCGAGGAACGCCAGCCACGCGGCCCGGTGCAGCAGACGCACGGCGAGCACGAACACCAGGCAGAGGAGCAGCCCGGTGACGATCGGGACGACAGTCGCGCCGACCGCCACGTACGCGATCGCGGTGTTCACCCCGACCACGGCCAGGCCGAACAGGACCAACAGCACCGTCATCGCCGTCGACCTGCCGGCCGACCACGCTCCCGCCACCGGCACGGGCCCGGTCGGCGGCAGGGTGGGTCGGACGTCGGGGCGCCAGCCGGTCGGCGCGATCCGGCCTGGCGCGGGGGGCTCTGCGGGCACGCCGGGATCATAGTTCCGGCGGTCCAGCCGAGGGCCAGCGCGCCGGCTCCCACCTCGGGGAGCCGGCGCGCCGACGCGTACGGTCAGTTGTTCGGTTCGTCGGCGCTGATGTCGGCGAGCACCGACTGCGGTTCCCGCTCCACGGCGAGGTCACCCATCGAGACCAGGCCGACCAGCCGCCCGTCGTCGATGACCGGCAACCGGCGTACGGCGTAGGTCCGCATCAGGTCGGCGGCGGCGACCGCGTCGTCGTACTGGCTGACCGTGATCACGTCCTTGCTGGTGATCCGGTTGAGCGGGGTCGAGTTCGGGTCCATGTTCTCGGCCACGCCCCGGACCGTGATGTCCCGGTCCGTCACGATGCCGATGACGTCGTCGCCGTCGGTCACCACCACGTCGCCGATGGCGCTGTCGCGCATCTCCTGCGCCGCGGCGATCAGCGTGTCGTTGCCGTCCATCGTCACCAACCGGGTCGTCATGAACTCTCCGACCGTTGTCATGGTGCTCCCCTCTCGGTGTCGGCACCGCCGTCTACCCGCCGACCGGACGGGGTAACGCGTGCGCGCCCGGCCCGGGTCAGGCGCGCGGCGGGAGGCCGTAGAGGCGCTCGACGTGCAGCCGGAGCACGAGGCGCCCCTCGGCGACCATCGCCCGCCGGTAGTCGGCCCAGTCCGGATGTTCCCCCTGGATCGCCCGGTAGAGGTCGACCAGCTCCGTCACGGTCGCGTCCTGCGGGTCGGCGGCCACCGGCGTCAGCTCGGCGCGCCCCTCCACGACCGCGTACGCCCAGCCGTCGTCGCTGGCGACGTGGAACGAGGCGCGCGGGTCCCGGCGCAGGTTGGCGGTCTTGGCCCGGCCGTCGGTCACCGAGACGCGGATCAGGGCCGAGCCGCTGTCGAAGGCGTAGATCACGGTGGAGAGCTGCGGGCGACCGTCCCGCTTGAGCGTGGCCAGCACCCCCAGCCGGTGACCGGCGATCAGCTCCGTCAACGCCCGCTGGGTCTCGTCGTCCGCCACGGCAACCTCCGCTCGACCGGTCACGGCGTTCCCATCGAACCACGGCGGACGCCCCGCGTGACTGCCGTACGCCGACGCGGCGGGCCGCACCGGGGGACGCGACGGGCCCCCGCCACAGCCGGCGGGGGCCCGGGAAGGCGCGTCGGTCAGCGGCGCTCGGCGGCGACCAGCTCGGCGAGCTGCACCGCGTTGAGCGCGGCGCCCTTGCGCAGGTTGTCGTTGGAGCAGAACAGGGCGAGGCCGTGCTCGACGGTCTCGTCGGCGCGGATCCGACCGACGAAGGTGGGGTCCTGGCCGGCCGCCTGCAACGGGGTCGGCACGTCCGCGAGCGCCACGCCGGGGGCGCCGTCGAGCAGCTCGCGGGCCCGCTGCGGGCTGATCGGGCGGGCGAACCGGGCGTTGATCTGGAGCGAGTGGCCGGTGAACACGGGCACCCGCACGCAGGTGCCGGAGACGCGCAGCCCGGGGATCTCCAGGATGCGGCGGCTCTCGTTGCGCAGCTTCTGCTCCTCGTCGGTCTCGAAGCTGCCGTCGTCGACGATCGAGCCGGCGAGCGGGAGCACGTTGAACGCGATCGGCCGGGCGAACGAGCGGGGGGCCGGGAACTCCACGGCCGCGCCGTCGAAGGCGAGGCCGGTGGCGTGCTCGGCGACCTTGCGGACCTGCTCGTCAAGCTCGGCGACGCCGGCCAGGCCGGCGCCGGAGACCGCCTGGTACGTCGAGACGACCAGGCTGACCAGCTCCGCCTCGGCGTGCAGCGGGCGCAGCACGGGCATCGCGGCCATCGTCGTGCAGTTCGGGTTGGCGATGATCCCCTTGGGGCGTACGGCGGCGGCGTGCGGGTTGACCTCGGCGACGACCAGCGGCACCTCCGGGTCCATGCGGAACGCCGAGGAGTTGTCGATGACGACGGCGCCGGCGGCGGCGACCCGGGGCGCGAGTTCCTTCGCGCTGCCCTTGCCGGCGGAGAAGAGCACGATGTCGAGCCCGGAGTAGTCGGCGGTGGCCGCGTCCTCCACGGTCACCTCGCCGTCCCGCCAGGGCAGGGTGCGCCCGGCCGACCGCGCCGAGGCGAACAACCGCACCTGCTCCGCCGGGAACTCCCGCTCCGCCAGCACCTGCCGCATCACGCCACCGACCTGGCCGGTGGCCCCCACAATGCCGATCCTCATGCCCGCGAGGCTACCCAGCCCGGCGACCCGACCGGGAACGCTTTCCCACCCACCGGGGCCGGCGGCGCTCCCGCCCGGCGGTGGCCGTGGTCACCCCGGGCCGCGCCGGGACGCAACGACATCGCCGGAGGGGCCGGTGGGACGGGAGGATCGTCAGCCGGCGGGGCGGCCCGCCGGAGCATCCACGCCGGCCGCCCCGGACGGGCCACCCGCGCCGACCGGGGGCGGCGCGATCCATGTCACACCCCCCGCGCCGGTCAGGAGGCGTGCTCGACCAGCTCGCCCAGGCCGGCGGCGACGAGTTCGTCGCGGATCACCGCAGCGTCGCCCTCCACCACGATGGTGAGATCCTCCGGACGCAGGTGCGTGGCCGCCGCCGCGGAGACCTCCGCCAGGTCGGCGGAGAGCAGCGACTCGCGCAACCGGGCGTGGTAGTCGTCGGGCAGGTCGTGCACGACCAGGGTGGTCAGCGCGGAGGCGATCGACCGGGGGCTCTGCAACTCGACCGAGAGCTGCCCGGCCCGCCAGGAGCGCGCGACCGCCAGCTCCTCCTCGGTCACCCCGGTCTCCCGGGTACGGGTGATCTCGCCGACCGCCTCGACGACGGCCGGCGCGGTGACCGCCGTCTGCACGCTGGAGCTGACCCCGAACCGGCCGAACCGGCGGGACGAGGCGAAGTCGCCCCGGATGCCGTACGTGTAGCCGCGTACCTCGCGGATCAGGTGGTTGAGCCGGGAGGTGAACGCCCCGCCGAGCACCGTGCCGGCGAGCGTCATCGGCACGTGGTCGGGGTGGGAGCGGTGCGGC
This sequence comes from Micromonospora sp. NPDC049060, assembly GCF_040649055.1. Classification (NCBI taxonomy): domain Bacteria; kingdom Bacillati; phylum Actinomycetota; class Actinomycetes; order Micromonosporales; family Micromonosporaceae; genus Micromonospora; species Micromonospora sp. NPDC049060. The sequence goes on along the minus strand of NZ_JBEZEV010000037.1, from coordinate 53,723 downwards.
GACGGGTGGCCCAGTCGCAGCGTGGACTGCACCGAGCCGGGCCGGTCCACCAGGATGATCCGCCGGCCGGGGCGGGTCGGCACCTCGATCGGGCCGCCCCGGTCGACCGGCCCGCCACCGGTGCCCGCGAACGCCGCCGCGCCGAGCGCGTCCAGGTCCAGCCGGTCCAGGTCCCCGGCGACGACCAGCGTGCCGGGACGGATGAACCACTCGGAGTGGAAGACCGTGACGTCCTCGACGTCCAGCGCCGCCACCGACTCCGGGTCGCCGTAGAGGGGACGGCCCCAGCGGTTGCCGGCGCCGAACAGGTCCGCGCGCAGCGCCGCGTCGGCCCGCGGGCCGGGGTTGGCCCAGTCCATCCGCAGCGCGGTCGCCTCGTCGTCGCGGACCCGCCGGACGTCGTCCGGGTCCAGCTTCGGGGTGCGCACCGCCTCGGCGAGCAGCTCCACGGCGGCGTTCAGGCGCTCCACCGGCACCTGCACGCTGACCTGGAAGGAGTCCCAGTCCAGCCCGATCACCAGCTCGGTGCCGAGCCCTTCGATCGCCAGCGCGTACGCCGTCGCGTCGCGCTGCGCGGTCCCCTCCTCCAGGGCCTTGGCGAGCACCGCGCCGAGCCCTTCCTTGCCGGTGGGCTCGCGGACGGCGCCCGCGTCGAGCAGCAGCAGCGCCACGGCCAGGTTCTGCCCGGGCAGGTGCGCGGCGACCACCTGACCACCCGCCACCGTGCGGCGGACCACCTGCGGGAACCGGTACGGGCGGGCGGCGCCGGGCCCGGGACGGTCGGCGATCAGCGTCATCAGGGCTTCTCCTCGGGCAGGTAGGTCAGGGTGACCCGGTCGTCGGAAGCGAGCACCTCGGCGGCGGCCTCGGCGATCTGCTCGGCGGTCACCGCGAGCCAGGCCGGCAGCCGCTCCGCGGCCTTCGCCGGGTCGCCGAACTGGGTGGCGTAGCGCCCGAGCGTGTCCGCCCGGCCGTCCACCGTGGACATCTGCCGCCACCACGAGGTGCTCAGCAGGGACTTGGCCCGGTCCAGTTCGGTGGTGGTGACCGGGACGGTGGCCAGTTCGTCGACCACCTCGGCCAGCCCGGCGCCCAGCCGTTCGGCGCTCACCCCGGGGCGGGCCGTGGCGGTGGCGATCAGCGGCGCGGGGGCGTGCGCCAGGTCCACGCCGTACGCCCCGACCATGTCGGGCTGGGCGATCCGCTCGCCGTCGGCGAGGCGCTGGTAGAGGCGGCTGCCCCGGCCGCTGCCCAGCACGGTGGCGAGCACCGTCAGCACGTCGTAGCCGGGGCTGCCGAAGGGGTGGGTGCGGTGCGCGACGTAGACGCGCGGCGCCGGCACCTCGGCGGTGACCGTCTCCACGGCGGGTCGGCCGGTGGCCGGGACGGTCCGGCCGTCCGGGGCGGACGGGATCTCCGCGCGCGGCGGGATGGCGCCGAAGTACTTGTCGGCCAGCGCGAACACCTCGGCGGCCGAGGCGTCGCCCACGACGGTGAGCACGGCGTTGTTCGGCGCGTAGTACGTCCGGTGGAACGCCTGGAAGGTGGCCAGGTCGGCGGCGTTCAGGTCGGCCATCGACCCGATCGTGGCGTGGTGGTAGGGGTGCCCGGGCGGGTAGAGCAGCGGCAGCAGGCGCAGCCAGGCGTCGCCGTAGGGCACGTTGTCGTAGCGCTGGCGCCGCTCGTTCTTGACCACGTCCCGCTGGTTGTCCAGCGTCTCCTGGGTCAGCGCGGGGACCAGGCCGCCCATCCGGTCCGCCTCGAGCCACAGCGCCAGTTCCAGGTGCTCGGCGGGGACGGTCTCGAAGTAGTTGGTGCGGTCCGGGTTGGTGGTGGCGTTGAGCGAGCCGCCCGCGCCCTGCACCAGCTTCATGTGCTCGGTCTTCGCCACGTTGACCGAGCCCTCGAACATCAGGTGCTCGAAGAGGTGCGCGAAGCCGGTCTGGCCCTCGGGCTCGTGGCGGGAACCGACGTCGTACCAGAGGTTCACCGCGACCGCCGGGGCGGTGCGGTCCTCACTCACCACCACGCGCAGGCCGTTGTCCAGGCGGGTGGTCTCGATGGGCCAGGGGTAACCGCTGTCGGGCATGGCACGACGCTATCCGATCAGGTGGGCGGGAAGGGGACGCGCCGCACGCGGCGAGGCATCGACCGGCGGCCGCCGGGTACCGGGGAGGCATGCCGCCTGCCGCCACCGTGACCGACCGGGCCGCCGTCGCGGTCGACCGCGCGACCGCCGCCCTGACCCGGCTGCGCCGGGCCCGCCTGCTGCATCCCGCGGGCCGCTCGTTCGCGGGCGAGGTCGTCGTCTGGGGTACGCCGGGACCGCCGACCGGGGTGCCGCTGCTGGACGGCCCAGGCCGCTTCCGGGCGACCGTCCGGCTCTCCAAGGGCGTGCCCACGCCGGGCTCCTGGCCGGACGTGCTGGGGCTGGCCGTGCGGCTGCACCGCGACGGTGGCCGGCCGTTCGACCTGCTGGTCAGCTCCAGCGGGGCCGCGCCGCTGCTGCGGAACCTGCCGCTGCCCCGGCGGCGCTTCGCGGGGACGTACAGCACGATCATGCCGTTTCGCGCGGGTCGGCGGCGGCTCTTCCTGGCCGCGCTGGCCGACCCGGAGTCGCCCGACCTGGGCCGCAGCCTGGCCGAGGTGGCCGCCGCGGCCCGGGCGGACGCGCCGCGCCTGGTGCTCGCGGTCGCGTCCGCCGTCGGACCGTGGCGTCCGTTCGGGCAGGTCAGCCTCGGTGCCCAGCTCAGCGCCCGGGAGGACGCGGCGCTGGCCTTCGACCCGATCGGCAACCTGCCGCCGGGGCTGCGGGCGGTCGGCCCGATCGCCTGGCTGCGGGAGCACAGCTACCGGGGCTCGCGACGGACCCGGGGGGCCGTGGCTCAGTCGGGGGGCTCGATGGGGGTCACCGTCTGATCGGAGGTACGCCGCTCCAGCACGGTGTCGGGGGCGGCGTTGCGGTCCTCCTCCCGGAGGTCGGACTCGGCGAGGATGGCCTCCGCCTGCGCGTGGGGGTCGTCGCTGCCGGCCGCCGCCTCCTCCGGCAGCAGGTGTGCGCGGGACTCCACTCGTTCCTGGTCGCTCTGCTCGTGACTCATGACCGCCCACATACCCCGCCGCCGCCTCCGGCACGCCGCATGATCGCGCCCGGCTGATCGCGACCGGCCCCACCGGTGCTCGGGATCTCGGAGTTCGAGACGTGGATCCAGCCGGTGCCGGCGACGGAGCAGGCGCCGCCGTCGGGCGCGTCGTGCCAGGTGTCCGACGACCGGTGTCGTGAAACTACCGCCGCACGCATCGATGAAGGTGAACACGAAGCGAGTCTTTCCCGACGACCGGGTGGACCTTCCCGCGCAAACGGGTACGCTGGGCCGCGTGACGCGTTCGTATCGATGGTTTAGGCAGCCGGCTCGCACGCCGGTGACTTCACCATGATCTGACGTCACCACATTCGAGCCGGCCGGGCAGGAGCTCTCGTTCCTGCCCTTTTGCGTACGAGCAGCCGGCTCGACCTGGGCACCGGCCCCGGGGCACGGTCGGCGGAAGGATTCCCACCGTGACGACCCCGGAGACCGTTCGGGTCAGCGATCAGCGGATCGACCGTGTCGTGCCGCTGACCACCCCGGCCCTGCTGCACCACGACCTGCCCCTCGACGACACGCTCGCCTCGGCCGTGCTGGCCGGGCGACGCGCGGTCGGCCGGGTGCTGGACGGCGCCGACGACCGCCTGCTGGTGGTGGTGGGCCCGTGCTCGGTGCACGATCCGGCCGCCGCCCTGGAGTACGCCCACCTGCTCCGCGACGCCGCCGCCCGGGTGGCCGACGACCTGCTGGTGGTGATGCGGGTCTACTTCGAGAAGCCGCGCTCGACGGTGGGCTGGAAGGGCCTGATCAACGACCCCGGGCTGGACGGTTCCGGCGACGTCAACACCGGCCTGCGTACCGCCCGGGCGCTCCTGCTCGACGTGCTGCGCCTGGGGCTCCCCGTCGGCTGCGAGTTCCTCGACCCGATCACCCCGCAGTACATCGCCGACACGGTGGCGTGGGGCGCGATCGGCGCGCGGACGGTGGAGAGCCAGGTGCACCGGCAGCTCGCCTCCGGCCTGTCGATGCCGATCGGCATGAAGAACCGCCCGGACGGCAGCATCGGCACCGCCGTGGACGCCATCCGCGCCGCCGGCGTACCGCACGTCTTCCCCGGCATCGACGTCTCCGGCACGCCGGCGATCCTGCACACCCGGGGCAACGCGGACGGGCACCTGGTGCTGCGCGGCGGCGGCGGGCGGCCGAACTACGACGCGGAGTCGGTGGCCGGCGCCCTGGAGCTGCTGCGGGCGGCGGGCCTGCCCGAGCGCGTGGTGATCGACGCGAGCCACGCCAACAGCGGCAAGGACCACCGCAACCAGCCGCGGGTGGCGGCCGACGTGGCGGCCCAGCTCGACGCCGGCCAGCGCGGCATCGTCGGGATCATGCTGGAGAGCTTCCTGCTCGCCGGCCGCCAGGACCTCGACCCGACCCGCGAGTTGACGTACGGCCAGTCGGTCACCGACGCCTGCATCGGCTGGGACACCACCGAGGAGGTCCTCAGCCACCTGGCCGCCGCCGTCCGCACCCGCCGTCGCACCCCGGCCGCCACCCCCGCCTGACCTCCACCCCGCCCGCCACGGGGGTGGTGGAGACGGACAGTGCCGCCCCCGGGCCCGGGAGGGCTCGGGGGCGGCACCGGTGTCGGTGTGCAGGTCGCCTCTCGGCGAGTGGCACGACGCGGCTCCAGCCGGACGGAATTCCGCGAAGGCAATTTGGGTGAGGCCCGGGGACACTGGACACACCGACACCTGACTCAACCGGGGGCCCGCCGCCGGTGTTCCGGCCCTCGCCATAACCGCCGTCACAGCCCCGGCGACCACTCCGCGCACGGCCCGGCGACGTTTCACCGGTCCCGGCGCGGGTAGCTGACCGTCGTGACCGACGACGCACCCGTGACGGACGCGCCCGTGATCGAGGAGCCGGACATCCGGCGCCTCGACGACCTCCTCGAGGATCTCTACCACGGCCAGGAGCGGATCAGTCAGGCGGACATCTACCGCCGGGCCGTCGCCGCCGAGCTTCCCGCGCAGCTCCTCACCCGCATGGCCGCCCTGCCCGAGGGCGAGTACGCCGTGGACGAGGTGGCCGACCTGCTCGGCGGCTCGGTCACCTGACGCCGGGCGGCCGGGACCGGCACGGCCCCGGCGGGCCGTGACGCCCCGTCGTGGGGCGAGACCGCCGCCCACCCGTCCCCCGGGGGCGGACGGCCTTCCGCACCGGAGGCCGACGAGCAGTGAGGAGAGCGAGATGTCCCACCACGAGGAAGAGCACGAGAAGCTGCCGGCGCTCGGTCAGCCCCCCGGGGGCCGGGACACCCTGCCGGAGCCCGACTTCGCCAACGAGCACGACCGCACCGCGGTCGACCGGGACATCATTACCGGTGCGGACGCCGACGAGCGCGAGCCGGAGACGTCCCGCGGCTGGGCCGGCGAGGACCACGGCACGACCCCGACCTGAGGACAGCCACGACGAAGGGGCCGGCTCAAGCGCCGGCCCCTTCGTCGTACGTCGTCAGTCCTCGTCGTGGTCGCCGCCCTCGGCGGCCTGCTGGGCCACCGCGTACGCCATCTGGAGGAAGTCCGAGGCGGCCACGGCGGTCAGCGCGGTCGCCACCAGGCGGGTGAGCCTGGGGGCGAGCACCAGGCCGCCGGTGAACCCGGTGGCGACCCAGACGGCGAGGCAGAACGGGCAGCTCAGCAGCTCCCCGATCGCGTGCCGGGTGGAGCTGCCCTGGTCGCGGACCTGCTCCATCACCTCGCCGCTGCCGATCGGCTTGTCGTACCGGGTGAACGGCGCCCGCAGGGGGCTCGTCACCGCGTCCTTCGTCAGCAGCCGGCTCAGCTTGTGGGTGGCGATGCTCAGCAGCACCACGTCGGCCGGGGCGGGACGCTCGGGCACCGGTCGGCCGGTCGCCCTGACCAGACCGGCGATGCCGGCGGTCACCCCGGCGTAGGTTCCCATCGCCGCCAGGTACCCGCCCAGCGGCCGGTGTTCGTGCGGCGCGTACGCCTGGCGCAGCCGCGCCACCTTCTCCTTCAGGGCGGTCACCCGGTCTCCTCGATCCTCTCGGGGGCGGTCCGGCTCAGCCGGCCTGCAGGTTGTCGGCCACCTCGCGGGCGAGACTGTCCAGCGCCTCGTCGGCCAGCCGCTCGGCGTCCGGCCCGCCGGTGAGGTCGAGCCGCATCCGGGCGCCACCGGCCTGGGCGGGCTCCACCAGGATCTCCGCCGACCAGTCCTCGGCGGCGCTCCAGCGGGCCCGCAGCTCCTCGGCGCTGACCTCGTCCGCCGGGCTGCCGTCGGCCCGCAGCGGCTCGGGCAGCCACGCCGACGCCCGGGCGGGGTCGGTGGCGGTGTTGAACACGACCTCCGGCGGCGCGGACATCCCGCGCTCGGCGGATGCCATCAGGCGTCCCGCAGCCGGCTCGGGTCGACCTCGCGGCCGGGGTGCCGGGCGAGGTACTCGGTCTCCAGCTCTGCGGTGCGCCGCAGGTGGTTGGCGAGCGCGGAGTCCGCCGCGTGGCGCAGGGTGTCCAGGCGGGTCCGATGCAGGCTGTGCATCTCCCGGATCAGGTCCTCGTCGGCCAGCTCGGCGGGGTCGACGCCGAGCAGCTCGCCGTCGGGCGGATCGGCCTCGCCGGAGGCCCTGTCGTGGACATGGTCGCCGTCCCACTCGGGCATCCGCTGCTCCGGGCTGCCGAAGTCGTCCTGCCGTACCGATCCCGTCATGATCGACCCCCTGCTCTGGTTTGGGCTCGCGTCTAGACGGATGCCCACACCGGCAGGCACCAAACCATCCCCGCACCTACGACGCCGCGTCGGAGACCCCGGCGGCCCCCGGTACTCTCGATGCCATGAAACGGCTCTGGACCCCGGCGTGGATCGCGCGCCACGTGGCCATGGTCGTGCTCGTCTCGGGTTTCCTGGCGCTGGGCTGGTGGCAGGTCAGCCGGGCCGCCGCCGGCAACGCGATCAGCTGGGGCTACGCGGTCGAGTGGCCGATCTTCGCGGGCTTCGTGGTCTTCGTCTGGTGGCGTGAGGTCCGGCACGCCCTGCGCGGGCCGGCGGCGCCGGCCGACGCGCAGGGGGAAGCGTCGACCGCCGCCGGGACGCGACAGGCCGACGCCCCGCAGGCCGCCGCGACGCGCCCGGTCGTACGCCGACCCGTGCGGGTCGCCCGCGTGCCCGCGGCTGCCGGCGGCGGCGAGGACGGCGACCTCGTCGCCTACAACCACTACCTGCAATGGCTGAACGACAACCCGGGTGCCAAGCCCGGTGACTACCCCGGCTGAGGCCGGGCGCGAAAGGACGGACGACGGTGGGCGCAGCCCTGACCCGGTACCGAGTCATCGCCTGGATCGTCGGCGTGGCGCTGATCCTGCTGGTCGTGATCGGCATGCCGATGAAGTACGGCTTCGACGACCCGATCCTGGTGGAGACCGTGGGCCAGGCGCACGGCTTCCTCTACATGCTCTACCTGGTGGCCGCCTTCGACCTGTCCCGCCGGGCCGGCTGGCCGCTGAAGCGGATGGTCCTGGTGATGTTGGCCGGCACGGTGCCGTTCGTCTCCTTCTACGCGGAGCGCCGGGTCAGCAACTGGGTGACGGCGGAGCAGTCCGAGCGCACCCCGGAGCCGGTCGCCGGCTGATCCCGGTCACCGGGTGGGCCGCCACGGGTCGGCCGAGGCGAGCGGGTCCTCCCAGCCGCCGTACCGGTTCATCTCCCGGGCCCGGCGCAGGGCCCGGGTGACCTGGCCGAACTGCCGCTCGTCGTCACTGCTGAACAGCAGCACCCGGTCGCCCCGGCGTCGGCCCCACAGCTCGTACGCGGGCGGCCGCCACCGGTCCCCCACCAGCGCGACCAGCACCGGTAGCAGGAACACCAGGCCCAGAACGAGGTACGCCCCCGCGGTGAGCCGTTGCAGCCCGCCGGTGAAGCCGAGCAGCAGGCCGACGCCGCCGACCATGGCGCCGGTGACCAGGACGGCCCGTACCGCGACGCGGTCGTGCGGGCCGCGGCCGGTCTGCAGGTGGGTCAGCTCGGTGACCTGCCAGCTGTTGCGGCCGACGGTGAAGCGGTCGACCGTCACGATGATCCCGGGTCGGGCGTAGAGGAGGGTGCTCTTCTGCGCGGTCGTCCGCGATGACCGCGTCTGTCGGGTGGCGCCTTGAGGGTTCACGGTTCTACCTCCCGCGGCTGGGTGCCGGGTCGGCTCCCGTCGACGGTCTCGCATCGCCGGTCGACGGGATTCCCGGCTGCGCGCTTCATTGTGTGGCGCACGTGCCAGCCCGGACGGCGATTTCGGCTCGCGTCCGGGGGCCGCGGTCGCGTGGCCCGCCGGTTCCGGCCGCCATGTCGGTCTTGTCGGTCATAACGGCTCACGGTCCGCCGGCATACGCCGACAACGACGAACGGCACGGATCGCCCGATCGCCGACAATAGCCGCCGCCCGCAGCGGCTAGCCGGAGGAGTCGATCACGCGCCGCACCCGTCGTGATCCGCAATTTCCGTCACTCGGCCAACATTCGACCCTGCTTCAACTGCGCATCACTCCTGCCCCGGGATAGGTTGTCCCGGTCGGCCCGGTCGATCGCCGTCCACCCGGACGGCACCGGCCCGGTGCCGCCGGGGCGTCAGCAGCCCACGGCGGCCGATGGGAGAGGAGCCTTCCGCTCTTGTCGTCCCTCAGGAACACGCTGCGCGCCCTGGCGGTCGCCGTGGTGTCGGCCACGCTGCTCGCCCCGGCGATACCCGCCCGGGCCGAACCGTCCCCCGCCGAGCTGACCCGGCGGATCGAGAATTCCTCCTCCCAGCTGGAGCACGTCGTCGAGGCGTACAACAAGCTCCGGGAGGAGATCAAGACCAACCAGGCCGCCGTGGCGCGGGTGCAGAGCCGCATCGGTCCGCTGGAGCAGGAGACCGAACGGAGCCGGGCGGACGTCGGCGAGATGGCGGTGACCGCGTACAAGACCGGCAACAACCTGAGCACCGCGGAGGCGCTGCTGCGTCCCGGCGGTGCCGACACCCTGCTCGACCGGCTGAGCATGCTCGACCAGCTCACGCGGCAGCGGCAGGCGAAGATCTCGAACTTCACCGGCAACCAGCGCCGGCTGCTCGACGAGAAGACCCGGCTGGAGGTCACGCTGGGCCGGCAGGCGGTGCAGGCCCGAGAGATGACCGCCACGAAGAAGCGGATCGAGCGCGACCTGGCCGAGCTCTACGAGCTGCGCCGACAGGCGTACGGCCGGGCCACCGAGAAGCCGGCCGCCCGGTCCGACAGCGCGAAGGAGGCGCCCACGGTCTCGGGCAAGGCCGGCGTCGCGGTGCGGTACGCGTACGGCGCGCTCGGCAAGCCGTACGTCTGGGGCGCCGACGGACCGAACGGCTACGACTGCTCGGGCCTGACCTCGGCGGCCTGGCGGGCGGCCGGCAAGTCACTGCCGCACAACACCCGGATGCAGTGGGGCGCGGTGGCCCACATCAGCCGCAGCGAGCTGCGTCCCGGCGACCTCGTCTTCTACAGCGGGCTCGGGCACGTGGGCCTCTACGTCGGCGGCGGTCAGGTGATCGACGCGCCGAGCGCCGGGCGCAACGTGCTCAAACGGGGCATGAACCTGATGCCCATCCAGGGCTACGGTCGGGTCCGCTGACCCACCGGCAACGCGAACGGCCGGCGTCCCCCTATCGGACGCCGGCCGTTCGCGTTGTTCCTACCCTGCTCAGGCCGCCTGCAGGCCCTCGGCCCGGGCCAGCTCGCGGAGCCGACCGAGCGCCTGGATCTCCAGCTGCCGGATCCGCTCCCGGGAGAGCGAGAACCGCGAGGCCACCTCGGTGAGGGAGTGCTCCCGGCCGTCCTCGAGCCCGTAGCGGGCCCGCATGATGCCGGCCGAACGGTCGTCGAGGTGGTTGAGCAGACCCTCGATCCGCTGCCGCTCCAGCCCCGTCAGGACGATCTCCTCCGGCGACGGCGCGTCGCTGTCGGCGACCAGGTCACCGAGGTTGGTGTCGCCGTCGTCGCCCACCGGGGTGTCCAGCGAGACGGTGTCCTGCGACCAGCGGACCAGCTCGTTGACCCGCTCGACGGTGACCCCGAGGGCCGCCGCGATCTGCTCCGGCTCCGGGTCGCTGCCCAGCTCACGGGTGAGCTGCCGGGCCACGTTGCGCATCCGGTTGACGTCCTCGACCAGGTGCACCGGCAGTCGCACGGTGCGCTCCTGCTGGGCGATCGCCCGGCTGATCGCCTGGCGGATCCACCAGGTCGCGTAGGTGGAGAACTTGTAGCCGCGCACGTAGTCGAACTTCTCGACCGCCCGCACCAGGCCGGTGTTGCCCTCCTGGATCAGATCCAGCATGGGCATGCCCGAACGCACGTAGCGGCGGGCGATCGACACGACCAGTCGCAGGTTGGCCCGGATGAACAGATCCTTGGCCCGCTCGCCCTCGGCGACCAGCCGCTCCAGGTCGTCCCGGTCGGCACCGGCGGGGACGCGGTCCTCGCCGAGCAGGTGCTCGGCGTAGAGGCCGGCCTCGATGGCCTTGGAGAGGTCGACCTCCTTGGCGGCGTCCAGCAGTGGCGTCCGGGAGATCTCGTGAAGGTAGACGCCGACCAGGTCGCGCTCCTCGGCAACCTCGTCGGTTCGCATGCCGATGTTCTTGTCCACGTTGCCCACGGTCCCCTCGCTCGCGCCGGTTGCCCGGTTCCTTGCCATCCCCACGTCCATCAGCCCTCCCCCGTAACTTCCGCTGTGCCCACCGGTGCTGACACCTACACAACAGTTGAGACGCGTCGGGGATTCCATGTCGTGAGTCGAAAGTGTCACGAATGCCTGATAATCCGCTGAGAGCGCGGTCCATGTTTGCTGTCAGCACCCCGGGTGGCGGCTCTCCGATGGGCACCACGCCAGGGGCGGCGGATCGACGTGTCGCCGTGTCCCGGTCCATGGCAGCATTGCCCCGCCCGCACACGCAGCGACCCGGGTCACCGTCGGGCTGCGATCCTGGTCACTGCGGAGTCACGCACGGGTGGACCGGTCGGTTCATCCACGCCCGTGGTAATACCCCACCCCCCGGTGAACAATCCGCACCGCGGAACCGTGCCCGTACGTGACGGGGATCGCAGGGCGGGTGTGGCGGGGGCTGGGGCGGGAGTGGGTCGGGTCAGGAGGCGAGCAGGGCCAGGGCGCCGCGGACCTGGTCGGCGGAGCGGGAGAGGGCGGCCCGCGCGGCGGACACCTCCACCCCGGAGACGAGCGAGACCAGCGCCACCTTCATGTCGCCGTCGGCCTCGTTGAGTGCCCGCCGGCAGATCTCCTCCGAGCAGCCGGTCGCCTCGATCAGGATCGAGATCATCCGGCCCCGGAGCTTGGCGTTGGTGGCGACCATGTCGATCATGAGGTTCGAGTAGACCCGGCCCAGCCGGACCATCACGGCCGTGGAGAACGTGTTCAGCACCAGCTTCTGCGCGGTGCCCGCCTTCATCCGGGTCGACCCGGTGACGACCTCCGGTCCGGTGTCCACCCCGATGAAGACGTCCACCGACCGGGCGGCCTGCGCCTCCGGGTTGGCACAGAGCAGCACGGTCGAGGCCCCCTTGGCACTCGACGCGGCGAGCGCCCCCAGGACGTACGGTGTGCGTCCGCTGGCGGCGAGCCCGACCACCAGGTCCCCGGCCCGTACGCAGTCGGCGGCCTCCGCCGCGCCGCCCCGGTCGTCGTCCTCGGCGTCCTCGACCGCCCGCCACATGGCCTCCGGCCCGCCCGCGATGTGGGCGCAGAACCAGTGCCGGGGCGAGTTGAAGGTGGGCGCCAGCTCGGCGGCGTCGATCACGCCGAGCCGGCCGGAGGTGCCTGCGCCGAAGTAGTGCACCCGGTGCCCGCCGCGCAGGGCGGTCACCGCCAGGTCCACCGTCGCGGCGATCTCGTCGAGGACGGCCGCGACGGCGCCGGGCACCCGCCGGTCCGCCTCGTTGATGACCGTGAGCACGTCCCGGGTCGACATGAGGTCGAGGTCCGCGCTGAGCGGGTTGCGCCGCTCGGTCGGCGCGCCGACCCGGATCACCGGCCGGGCCGTCACCGGGGCCGTCACCTCGTGGGGTTCCACCGCGCCCGCCGTCATGCCCGCCTCCGTCCCGGGCCGACCCGGTGCGACCGGACCGCCTCGGCTGTCGCTTCGAGGGCCTTCCTGGCCCGGGACCGGTTGCGCGCGGCCACCCCGACGAAGAGGCAGTCGACGACGGTGAGCTGGGCCAGCCGGCTCGCCATCGCGCCCGAGCGGTAGGTGGTCTCGCGGGCGGCCGTGGTGAGCACGAAGTCGGCCACCTCGGTGATCGGCGACCGGGGGAAGTTGGTGAGCGCCACCGTGGCCGCCCCCCGGGCCCGCGCCTGCTCCAGCACCTCGATCACGTCGGAGGTGGTGCCGGTGTGCGAGATGCCGACCGCGACGTCGCCCCGCCCGAGCAGCGCGGCCGACGTCAGCGCCGTGTGCACGTCCGGGAAGTAGAAGGCGGTGCGGCCGATGCGGTGCAGCTTCTGCTGGAAGTCCGAGGCGACGAAGCCGCTGGCGCCCGCCCCGTAGACGTCGATCCTTCCGGCGCCGGCGATGGCGTCGACGACCTGCTCGCAGATCGCCGGGTCGAGCTGCTCGGCCGTCTCCTCGACGGCCCGCGCGTCGTTGAAGGCGATGGTCGCGATGATCTGGGCGAGGTCGGCCCCGGGTGGGATGTCGCCGCCGACGACCCGCGCGTCGGGCGGCTCGACCCGGCGGGCGGCCTCGGCGGCGAGTCGGATCCGCAGCTGCGGGTAGCCGTCCATGCCGACCGATCGGCAGAAGCGGATGACGGTCGCCTCGGATGTCTCGGCGGCGGTGGCGAGGTCGGTGATGGTCCGACGCGAGGCGGCGGCCGGGTCGGCGACCACCAGCCGGGCGACCCGCTGCTCGGCCGGCGACAACGACGGGAGCAGGCCGCTGATGTGGACGATAAGCCCACCCGGCTCGTGACTCGCAGAAATCTTCGGACTCTTCGCCACGGATGAAACTTACTTTCACGAGGCGTGAGCGTCAACCATGACTGCGCGTATTGAGGAAAGTACCGCCCGCCCGGACATGCCGTTTCGCCCAGCGTGCCATCCGTACCGCCCAGCGTGCCATTCCACGGAGGACGTCGCCTCCCCCGCCGGACCTGCGTGGAGAGGCCACCCGGTCGCCGCCGGCCCACACTCGGCCCCGTACAGACGATGCCATCCCGCCGCCTCCCGCGGTGCCCCGCCACCCGGCCGGATCCCCTGGCAGCCGGCCCTGGGGCCGTCGGCTCAGGCGCTCAGCCGGCCGATCGCGACCGGCTCCGCGCCCGGCGGCCCGGGCACGACGGCGGACCGCACGTCCCGCCCGTCGGTCAACGGGCCGTCGCGACCGTCGGCGGACGACTCCAGCCAGCCCGCCAGGTGCGCCTGGATCTGCCGGGAGACCTCCTCCGGCGGGCGCCCGGCGTCCACCACGACGAAGGTCGGATACTCCGGCAGGGTCCGGTACGCGGTGTCGGCGGCGGTCAGGTAGCGCATGCTCTCGTGGTCGGTGCCGCGCTGCTCGATCCGCCGGTACGCCTCGGCGGGATCGACGGTCAGCAGGAAGGTCAGCTGCGGTCGCGGGAACATCCGGTAGCCGGCGCGGGCCAGCCGCTCCCAGCGCTGGCCCCCGTGCGCCCGGATGCTCGCGTACTGGCAGGCGGAGTAGCGGTCCATCACCGCGACCCGGCCGGTGGCCAGGCAGCTGAGCAGGGCGAGGGCGATCGCCAGCCAGCGGAGCACGGACTCCACCGCCAGCATGCCGCTGCGCCCGACGAGCCGCTGTGCGTCCGGGCGGCCGAGGCGGTGCGCGAGGCGGCCCAGCCACCGCCGCCCGCCGGCGTTGCGGTGGTAGGTGGCGGGGCGGCCCGCCGCAGTGAGCGCGTCGGCGAGCCGGTGCGCCTGGGTGGTCTTGCCCGAGCCGTCGATGCCGATCAGGGCGACGGCGCGCAATCGGGCCCTGCCGCGCCGCGCCCCCGGTGATCTGGACACTCTGCACAGGCTATCCGACCCGCGCTCGCGTACCCGGAGATTTGTGCCGTGTCCTCCCGGTTGACCCCGACCGTGCCACCTGCCAGGTGTGGCCCGCCGGGATGCCGGGTACCGGAGTTGGATCAGCCGCCCACCAGCATCGACGGGAGACGCCAATGGCAGAGCGCGGGGACGAGAGCCTGGTGCACACGTTGAAGAAGGTCGCCGCCGTGCTCAAGCAGGAAGAGATTCCCTTCGCGCTCGGGGGCAGCTTCGCGGTGTACGCCCACGGCGGTCACTCCAGCGACCACGACGTCGACTTCCTGATCCGGGAGGTCGACGTGGAACGGTCCCTCGAGGCGCTGGTCGCGGCGGGCTTCACCGCCGAGCGGCCGCCCGAGGACTGGCTGGTCAAGGTGTTCGACGACGGTCGCATGGTGGACCTGATCCACCGGCCGATCGAGACGCCGGTGACGGAGGAGACGTTCGCCGACACGGTCGTGCGGCCGGTCGACGCGATCCACATGCCGGTGCTCTCGGCCAGCCAGCTCATGGTGCACAAGCTGCTGAGCTTCTCGCAGCACTACTGCGACTTCGCCCGGGGCCTGCCGCTGGCCCGTTCCCTGCGGGAGCAGATCGACTGGGAACGGGTACGCAAGGAGACGCAGCACTCCCCGTACGCGGAGGCGTTCCTGGTGCTGCTGGACCGGCTGGAAGTGGTGCCGCACTCCGGCACCGGCGAGGGAGAGGGGACACCGTGACCGAGCACCGCGACGTCGCCACCGGACCGCCCGACGAGTACGTCGAGGCGGAGATCCACCGGCTGCTCGCCGAGGACCCGGACGTGGCCGAGCAGGGGATCACCGTGGTCCGCCGGGAGCGCGGCCTCGTGCTCTACGGCGAGGTCGAGAGCCCGCACCGGCGCGAGGAGATCCTGCGCCGGGTGGCCGAACGCTTCCCCGACGTGCCGGTCACCAGCGACATCGGGGTGATCCGCGCGCAGGCGCCCACGGAGATCGAGCAACTGCCCTGAGGAGGTTCCATGGTGATCCGGATCGCCGCCGTGGGCGACGTGCATCTGGACGAGGACGTGGTCGGCCGGTTCCGGCCGGCACTGGACGAGCTGCCCGAGCACGCCGACGTGCTGTTGCTCGCCGGCGACCTGACGCGGCACGGGACGGAGTCGGAGGCCCGGTGCGTGGCCACCGAGTTCGGCGGGCTGGGCGTGCCGGTGGTGACCGTGCTGGGCAATCACGACCACCAGTGCGACCAGGTGCCGCAGGTGGTCAAGGTGCTCGAGGACGCCGGGATCACCGTGCTGGAGGGCAACGGCGTCGTGTTGGACTGCGCCGGTGGCCGACTGGGTGTGGCCGGGGTGAAGGGGTTCGGCGGGGGGTTCGCCGGCCGCTGCGCCAGCGACTTCGGCGAGCCGGAGATGAAGGCGTTCGTCCGGACCACCACCCAGAGCGCGGACGCCCTGTCCGCCGCGCTGCGGGGACTGGAGTGCGACGTGCTGGTGGCGCTGACCCACTACGCGCCGGTGCCCGACACGCTCGCCGGTGAGCCGCTGGAGATCTACCCGTTCCTGGGCTCGTACCAGCTCGGGCAGGCGATCGACTCGGCGCCGACCGCGCTGGCCCTGCACGGGCACGCGCACGCCGGCTCCGAGCGGGGCACCACGCCCGGCGGGGTACGCGTCCGCAACGTCGCCCACCCCGTGATCAAGCAGGCGTACAGCGTCTTCCACCTGGGCGACCACCTCGATCACGCGCAGGTTTCCGGCGTCGGTGGGTCGGGTATTCAGCAATCATGGAGCTGATTCTCTGGATTCTCGCAGTCGTACTCGTGGTCGCCGGCATCCTCGCGCTGTTCCGGCGGCAGATCCTGTGGGGCATCGTCCTCATCGTGGTCGGCCTGCTCGTCGGGCCGGGTGGTGTGAGCATCTTCAATTGACGAGGCGGCTACAGGCCGCCGTTCAGGACCCACCGGGGTCGTCGTGACCGGAACTCCGTCCTCCCGACAGGAGCATCCGGACACGACGACCCCGGTGTCGTGCCGTCCGGGGGTGACGGCGGGTTTACCGTCCGTCTCCGGCGGAAATATCTCGACCATGGAGATGTCTGGAAGCGCTGAACGGACCGGCGGCGCCCGGCAGTGGTGGGCGCTGCTCGGCTTCGGGGCGGCGGTGTTCGTCGCCGCGGCGATCGGCGGGCTGGGTGTGCAGGGCACCTCGGCCGAGTACGCGAGCCTCGAACAGCCCGCCTGGGCTCCCCCGTCCTGGCTCTTCGGACCGGTCTGGAGCCTTCTCTACGCGATGATCGCGGTGGCCGGCTGGCTGGTCTGGCGGCGGGTCGGCTTCGGCCCGGCCCTCTGGGCGTGGATCGCCCAGCTGGTGCTCAACGCCGTCTGGACGCCGCTCTTCTTCGGCGCCGGCCGCTACGGGCTGGCGTTCGCCGAGATCCTGCTGATGTGGGTGGCGATCGGCGTGACGGTCGCGCTCTTCCGCAGGGTGTCCCGCCCGGCGACCCTGCTGATGCTGCCCTACTGGGCGTGGGTCACCTTCGCGGCCGCCCTCAACTTCGCCATCTGGCGCCTGAACGGTTGAGCCGGGCGGCGGAGGGCACGACGACGGAACGGGGCCCCGGCGTGCAGCCGGGGCCCCGTCACCCGTTCAGCAGCGCGGTACGCCGGGGATGTAGCCGTCGTAGCCCGTGTAGACGTACGCGTCGGCGATGTAGCGGCCGGAGCCGATCCGGTCCCAGATGGTGCTGGTGCCGTAGGTGCCGGTGACGCTGGTGCCGCTGGTCTGGCAGTAGATGGTCACCCGCGCGCCGTCCGCGACGGTGCCCACCGCGGCGTAGCCGGTGCCCGGGCCGGAGCGGACGGTCAGCGCGGTGCCGCTGGTGTTGACCGTGCCGGAGCCGGAACTGCTGCTGCAGCCGTTGTCGCTGGAGTAGCTCTTGGTGCCCCAGTAGAGGGCGAGCGCACCGTTGAACCGCACCTGGATGTCGGCGCCGTTGAGCCGCTGCTCGTAGTGCAGGTGCGGGCCGGTCGAGCCGCCGGTGCTGCCGACCCAGCCGATCACCTTGCCGTAGCCGACGCTCTGGCCCACGGAGACGTTGAAGCCGTTGAGGTGGGCGTAGTAGGTGTGGTAGCCGCCCGCGTGGCTGATCCGGACGTACTTTCCGTAACTGGTGCCGCCGAGGTCCGTGACCCGGTCGACGGTGCCCGGCGCGCTCGCCACCACCGGGTCGCCCAGGTCGTCGGTCCGGTTGAAGTCGATCGCGTACGCCGGGCTGTGGCCGGTGCGCGTCTGACCGGACCAGGACTGCCCGCACGGGAACGGGACCTTGAACGTGGGGGCCGCCATCGCCGGGGCCGCCGGGACGACCAGCGCGCCCACAGCCAGCAGACCGGCCGCCAGCAGGCCCAACCACCGCTTGCCCATCCAACACCTCCTATGTCGAAATCCTTCGATCGCCGGCCTCCAGAGTGACAGAAAATGACATCGATGGAAAGGGGTCGAATTCCCGTGTGGGAGCGTGCCCAACAGGGGGTTTACGGGTTTCCGGATTGTTACTCGCTCGTGTCCGGATAGGGGTGGACCAGGCCAGATGCAAGCGCTTACATGTGGTGACGCCCATCGGACCGGCGCGGGTTCGATCCCTGACGCGCCGGCAAGGAAGGAGAACGGCATGGCGTTTGCCAGATCACGCCGGGCTATCGCGATCGCCGGCGTACTGGGGCTGGCGCTGAGCGCCACGGCCTGCGGCACCGGTGACGACAAGAAGAGTGACGCCGCGGGTTCCGCGGAGTGCGCCGCATACGAGAAGTACGGCGACATCGACGGCAAGAAGGTCAAGATCTACTCGTCCATCCGGGAGATCGAGGCCGACCGCCTCGACGAGTCCTGGAAGCAGTTCGAGGACTGCACCGGGATCGAGATCGACCACGAGGGCAGCGGCGAGTTCGAGGCGCAGCTCAACGTCCTGGTCGACGGCGGCAACGCCCCCGACCTCGCGTTCATCCCGCAGCCGGGCCTGCTCAAGCGCTTCGTCGACTCGGGCAAGCTCAAGCCGGTCGGCGCCGAGACCAAGAAGATGGCCGAGGAGAACTACCCGGCCGACTGGCTGAAGTACAGCACCGTCAACGGCCAGTTCTACGGCGCCCCGCTCGGCTCCAACGTGAAGTCCTTCGTCTGGTACTCGCCGAAGACCTTCAAGGAGAAGGGCTGGACGGTCCCGACCAGCTGGGACGAGCTGATCAAGCTCAGCGACCAGATCGCGGCCACCGGCACCAAGCCGTGGTGCGCCGGCATCGAGTCGGGTGAGGCCACCGGCTGGCCGGCCACCGACTGGATCGAAGACCTGATGCTGCGGACGCAGACCCCCGAGGTCTACGACCAGTGGGTCACCCACGGCATCCCGTTCAACGACCCGAAGGTCGCCGAGGCCCTCGACAAGGCCGGCACCATCCTCAAGAACGAGAAGTACGTCAACGGCGGCTTCGGCGGCGTGAAGAGCATCGCCACCACCTCCTTCCAGGAGGCCGGCGTGCCGATCACCACGGGCAAGTGCGCGCTGCACCGCCAGGCGTCCTTCTACGCCAACAACTGGCCGCAGGGCACCAAGGTGGCCGAGGACGGCGACGTCTTCGCCTTCTACTTCCCGGCGATCGACGCCAGCAAGGGCAAGCCGGTGCTGGGCGGCGGCGAGTTCGTCGCGGCCTTCAACGACCGCCCCGAGGTCCAGGCCGTGCAGACCTACCTCGCGTCCGGCGAGTACACCAACAGCCGCGCCAAGATCGGCGACTGGGTGTCGGCCAACAACAAGCTCGACCTGGCCAACGTCCCCAACCCCGTCGACAAGCTCTCCGTGCAGATCCTCCAGGACAAGTCCAGCGTCTTCCGCTTCGACGGCTCGGACCTGATGCCGGCGGCCGTCGGCTCCGGGACGTTCTGGAAGGCCATGGTCCAGTGGATCAACGGCAAGGACACCGCGACCGTGCTCCGGGACGTCGAGACCAGCTGGAAGTGATCTGACCGGTGGGCCGGTCCGCGGGGACGCGGGCCGGCCCACCGGCCGGTCAAGGACCTGGGAGGGTCGATGGAGTTCGACTTCGCTGCGGAACAGCCGAAGTTCCTCATGCTGATGTACGGGCTGATCGCCTTCGTCGCGGTGGTGGGCGGTCTGCTCCTGCTCCTCGACGTGGTGCCGGCCTGGTTCGCCCGCCGCCGGGAGGCGCAGCTCGTCGCTGCCTCCGCGAGTGGCGCCCCGATCCCCCGCCGGCGCAAGCCGCGCGAGGGGGTCTTCGCGCTCTTCTTCCTGCTGCCCACGCTGCTGCTGCTCGCCATCGGGCTGGTGGTCCCGGCCGTCCGCACCCTGCTGCTGTCGTTCATGGACCAGGGCAGCGACAACTGGGTAGGGCTGCGCAACTACGGCTGGATGTTCTCCGAGGACTCCATCGTCCGCGTGTTGATCAACACGCTGATCTGGGTGCTCCTCGTCCCACTGGTGGCCACCACGTTCGGCCTGCTCTACGCCGTGCTGGTGGACAAGGCCCGGTTCGAGGCGGTGGCCAAGTCACTGATCTTCCTGCCGATGGCGATCTCCTTCGTCGGCGCCAGCATCATCTGGAAGTTCGTCTACGCCTACCGCGGTGACGGGCAGGAGCAGATCGGTCTGCTCAACCAGATCGTGGTCAGCCTCGGCGGCGAGCCGAAGCAGTGGCTGCTCAACCCACCGCTGAACACGCTGCTGCTGATCGTGATCATGGTCTGGATCCAGGCCGGTTTCGCGATGGTGGTGCTCTCCGCCGCGATCAAGGCGATCCCCGCCGACATCGTGGAGGCGGCCCGGCTCGACGGGGTCACCCCGTGGCAGATGTTCTGGCAGATCACCATGCCGAGCATCCGGCCGGCGCTGATCGTGGTCGTGGTGACGCTGTCGATCGCCACCCTCAAGGTCTTCGACATCGTCCGGACGTCCACCAACGGCAACTACGACACCAGCGTGATCGCCAACGAGATGTACAACCAGGCGTTCCGGTACGGCGAGAACGGGCAGGGCTCCGCCCTGGCGGTCTTCCTGTTCGTCCTGGTGATCCCGATCGTGATCTACCAGATCCGCAACATCCGTCAGCAGCGGGAGGGCTGAGATGACCACCGCGACGCCCACCGTCGCCGCCGGCACCCAGAAGACCGGCGGGCGGGGCACCAGCACCGCCGGTCGGGTCCGCAGGCGGTTGAACAGCCGTACCGCGACGCTCGTCTCGATCGTCATCGCGGTGTTCTGGACCATTCCCACCTTCGGCCTGTTCATCTCCTCCTTCCGGCCCGAGGACGAGATCAAGAGCAGCGGGTGGTGGAACTTCTTCACCAGCCCGTCGTTCACCCTGGACAACTACCAGGAGGTGCTGTTCGGGCGCTCCTCGTCGTCCGGGCAGCTCGCCAGCTACTTCATCAACTCGCTGGCGATCACCATCCCGTCGGTGCTCTTCCCGATCGCCTTCGCGGCCCTGGCCGCGTACGCGCTCGCCTGGATCAACTTCCGGGGGCGGGACTGGCTCTACATCGCGATCTTCGCGCTGCAGATCGTGCCGCTGCAGATGGCCCTGGTGCCGCTGCTGAAGTTCTTCTCCACCGGGGTCACCGTCGGCGGGATCACCGTCATGCCGGCCTGGGACCTGGTCGACGAACAGAAGTTCGCGCAGGTGTGGTTCGCGCACACCTGCTTCGCGCTGCCGTTCGCCGTCTTCCTGCTGCACAACTTCATGGCGCAGCTGCCCGGAGAGCTGATGGAGTCGGCCCGGGTCGACGGGGCCACCCACCCGAAGATCTTCCGCAGCATCGTGCTGCCGCTGATCACCCCGGCGCTGGCCGCGATCGGCATCTTCCAGTTCCTCTGGGTCTGGAACGACCTGCTGGTCGCGCTGATCTTCGCCGGTGGCGGCGACGAGACCGCCCCGCTCACCGTCCGGCTGGCCGAGATGGCCGGCACCCGGGGCAACGAGTGGCAGCGGCTCACCGCCGGCGCGTTCGTCTCGATCGTCGTACCGCTTATCGTCTTCCTGTCCCTCCAGCGCTACTTCGTGCGCGGCCTGCTCGCCGGCAGCGTCAAGGGCTGAGACGTCTCCGCCGCCGCCGGTGACCCGGCGGCGGCGGAGCTGCGCGGAGCGGGGGTAGCGTGACGAGGATCGATGATGTCGCACGCCTGGCCGGGGTCTCCACCGCCACCGTGTCCCGGGCGCTGCGAGGGCTGCCGACGGTCTCGGCCGCAACCCGGCGCCGGGTGCTCGCGGCGGCCGAGCAACTGGAGTACGCCGTCTCGCCGAGCGCCTCGCGGCTGGCCGGCGGGCGCACCGGCACGGTCGCCGTCGTGGTCCCCCGCATCACCCGGTGGTTCTTCGGCACCGTCGTCGAGGCGGTCGAGGACATCCTCCAGCAGGCGGGCTACGACCTGCTGCTCTACAACCTCGGCGGGCGGGAGCAGATCCGTCAGCGGGTGCTGCGCACCGCCAACCTGCACAAGCGCGTCGACGCGATCATGCTGGTCGCCACGCCGCTACGGCCCGCCGACCTGACCGCCCTGACGAAGCTGAAGCTGCCCGGGGTGACCATCAGCTCCGGCACGGTGGTGCCCGGCTGGCCCTGCGTACGCATCGACGACGTGGGCGTCGCGCGGACCGCCACCCGGCACCTGCTCGACCTGGGGCACCGGCGGATCGCCCACATCTCCGGCGACCCGGACGACGAGCTGGCGTACACCACGCACCTCGACCGGCGGCGCGGCTACCGGGAGGCGCTGCGCGACGCCGGGATGGTCCCCGATCCCGGCCTCGACGTGGAGTCGCAGTTCACCATCAGCGGCGGCACGCGGGCCACCGAGGAACTGCTCCGGCGCGGCGACCCGCCGACGGCCATCTTCGCGGCCTGCGACGAGATGGCGATGGGGGCGATGACCGCGCTGCGCGACGCCGGCCTGCGGGTGCCGCAGGACGTCAGCGTGATCGGCGTCGACGACCACGACCTGGCCAGCGTCCTCGGGCTGAGCACGATCGCCCAGCCAGCGGCGGAGCAGGGCCGGCTCGCCACGCGGATCCTGCTCGACCCGCTGCACGGCCGGGCCCTGCCGCCGGGGAGCACCCCCTATCTCGACACGCCGGGATCACCGGTGATCCTGCCCACTCGGCTGATCGTGCGTGAATCGACCGCACCGCCCCGGGCACACTAACGGGAAACCGGCGACGCCCGGCAGCATCCGACCGTCCGGCTCGACACACGGGAGAAGGCCCTGAACAGCAACCTGACGCACCAGGACACGCCCGCCGGCCCGGCCACCGGTTGGTGGACCAGGGCCACCATCTACCAGGTCTACCCGCGCTCCTTCGCCGACTCCGACGGCGACGGGATCGGCGACCTGCCCGGCATCACCGCCCGCCTGGACCACCTCGTGGAACTGGGCGTGGACGCGCTCTGGCTGTCGCCGTTCTACCCGTCGCCGCAGGCCGACGCCGGGTACGACGTGGCCGACTACCGGGACGTGGACCCGCTCTTCGGCACCCTCGCCGACGCCGACCGGCTGATCGCCGGGGCGCACTCGCGCGGGCTGCGCGTCATCGTCGACCTGGTGCCCAACCACACGTCGTCGGCGCACGAGTGGTTCGCCGCGGCGCTCGCCGCCGCCCCCGGCAGCCCGGAGCGCGACCGCTACGTCTTCCGCGACGGCCGGGGATCGGACGGCGCACAGCCCCCGAACGACTGGCAGAGCGTCTTCGGCGGACCGGCCTGGACCCGCGTCGCCGGGGCCGACGGCCGCCCCGGCCAGTGGTACCTGCACCTGTTCGACTCCGGTCAGCCCGACCTCAACTGGGACAACCCCGAGGTCCGGGAGGAGTTCCTGGAGGTGCTCCGGTTCTGGCTGGACCGCGGCGTCGACGGCTTCCGCGTCGACGTGGCGCACGGCCTGATCAAGCAGGCCGACCTGGCGGACTGGCAGGAGCCGCAGGAGATCCTCTCCGGTCAGGAGATCGACAAGCCGCGCCCGCCGATGTGGGACCAGGAGGGCGTGCACGAGATCTACCGGGAGTGGCGGCGCGTGCTGGACGGCTACCCGGACGAGCGGATCCTGGTCGCCGAGGCGTGGGTCGAGCCGGCCGAGCGACTGGCCCGCTACGTCCGCCCGGACGAGATGCACCAGGCGTTCAACTTCGAGTACCTGCTGGCCGCGTGGACCGCCCCGGCCCAGTACGCGGTGATCACCCGCTCGCTGGAGGCCACCGACGCCGTCGGCGCCCCGACCACCTGGGTGCTCTCCAACCACGACGTGGTCCGGCACGCCTCCCGGCTGGGGCTGCCGGTCGGCGGCAAACGGCCCAACGGCATCGGCATCGGCGACCCGCAGCCGGACGCCGCGCTCGGCCTGCGCCGGGCCCGGGCGGCCACCCTGCTGATGCTCGCCCTGCCCGGCTCGGCCTACCTCTATCAGGGCGAGGAACTGGGCCTGCCGGAGCACACCACGATGCCCGACGAGGCCCGGCAGGACCCGACCTGGGCGCGCAGCGGGCACACCGAGCGGGGGCGCGACGGCTGCCGGGTGCCGATCCCGTGGGAGGCCGACGCGCCCTCGTACGGCTTCGGGCCGACCGACGCGAGCTGGCTGCCGCAGCCGTCGCTCTGGGCCGAGTACGCCCTGGACCGGCAGCGGGACACGCCCGGCTCGACGTACGAGCTGTACCGGACGGCGCTGCGGCTGCGCCGCGAGCACCGGCTCGGCGAGGGCCCGTTGGAGTGGCTCGCCTCCGGCGACGAGGTGCTCTCGTTCCGCAACGGGGGGCTGACCGTGCTGACCAACTTCGGCGACGCCGCCGTGCCGCTGCCCGCCGGGTCCGAGCTGGTGCACGCCAGCGCCCCGCTGGACGCCGACGGCGCCGTGCCCACCGACGTGACGGTCTGGGTCCGCCCGGCCTGACGTGTAAGGAAGAGCACCTTCCACTAACGCATAGCGTTGGGAAGGTGCCCTTCCTCACAGCCGTTCGGCGCGGTCGTGCAGCAGGTCCCGGACGTCGTCGATGTCGCCCGGCGAGGTCCGCGAGGCCAGCCAGTACATGATGCCCGTCGGGATGAAGAAGAGCTGGAAGGCCGCCAGCCCGACGGCGTAGTTCAGCGGCGGCGGGAAGGCCGCACGCAGGCCGTGGAAGGCCACCCCCACCAGCCCGTTTCCGGCCGCCCGGCCGACGCCGTTGACCAGGTTGCCGAGGCTGTAGACGGTGCCCCGGTGCTCCGGCGGGTTGACGTCGGCGATCAGGGCGAACCAGTTCGGCGAGTTCGCCGAGGTGAGCGCCAGCGCCACGACGGCGGTGAGCAGGCTCAGCCCGACCGTCGGCTCCGTGAACACGCTGGTCAGCACCGCCCGCACCACCGCGCCCGCGCCGGCGCCGTCCGGCACGTCGATGCGTACCGGCACGAAGAAGAGCACCAGGTAGAACGGCAGCGCCGCGAGGATGCCGACCGCCGCGACCAGGGCCCGGCCCCGGGGCGTACGCCGTTGCAGCGCGTCGCCGACCAGCCCGCCCACGATGGAGAGCACCCCGCCGAGCTGGAACAGGGTGGCGAAGACGCTGCCCACGATCACGGCGGTGGCGGCCGAGTAGCCCTGGTCCTCGGCCCGCTGGGCGAAGAGCACCGGCAGCCAGACCAGCGACCCGAAGGCCGCCTGCGCGGTGAGGCCCTGGAGGATCAGCCAGCGGTTCGTCCGCCTGCCGAGGATCCTCGGCAGGTCCGCCCGGCTGATCCGGTAGTCGTACTCGGCGCCGGTGGCGAGCGCGTCGGCCAACTCCGGCTCGCTCTGCCCGCGCCGGATGTCGTAGGTGAACAGGTAGGCGACGGTCGCCGCGACGCCGACCACTGTCAGCAGCAGGAAGGGGCGTCGCCAGTCGGCGGCCCCGAGCAGCCCGCCGACCAGCGTGCCGGCGAGCGTGCCGACGCCCTGCGACAGCCCCCAGAAGCTCATCACCAGCCCCCGGCGGCGGGGCGAGATCAGGTCGGTGACGACCGAGAAGCCGACCGATCCGACCGCGCCCAGCCCGACCGCCGCCAGGATCTGCGCCGCCAGGAAGGCGGGATAGTTCGCCGCGACCGCGCTGCCGCCCGTGCCCAGCGCCCAGATGAGGGTGCCGACCATCAGCAGCGGCTTGCGGTTCGCGCGGTCGCCCACGTACGCCCAGCCCACCGCGGCGACCGCGCTGGCCAGGAAGCTCACGGCGGTGACCAGGCCGAGCAGCCGCTGCGGCACGTCGAAGGCGGCGGAGATGGGCCCGTACAGCGGGGGCACCAGACCGATCGCCACGTTGTCCAGCGAGGCGAGCAGCACGAAGACCACGACGCTGTAGAACCGGTGCGCGGGCGTCCCGCCCCGGGCCCGCGCCGGCCCGCCCCTGGTCAAGGTCATGTGCGGCAGCCAACCAGGATCAGGTCACGAGCGGGTGACGACGCGCGGGCGCGCCGGGGCGCTCAGAGATAGCCGCCGATCGTGGGCGGGGCGGCGGGCGCGGCCGGCGTGCCAGCCCGCAGCGCGTACAGCTCGGCGAGGGTCGCGCCCTGGGGCGGCACCCCCGCCCCCGCGCCCAGCCACCCGGTCGCCTCCTCGTACGACAGCGGGCCCACCTCGATGCGGGCCAGGCAGCGTCCCGGGCGGACCACCGCCGGGTGCAGCCGGGACAGGTCCTCGTTCGTGGTGATCGCGACGAGCACGTCGCGCCCCTGGCCGAGCAGCCCGTCGGTCAGGTTGAGCAGCCGGGACAGGGCCTGCCCGGCGGCCTGCTTCGCCTCGCCCCGGATCAGCTCGTCGCAGTCCTCCAGGATGAGCAGCCGCCACCGGCGGCCCGTCCCCTGCTCGCCGTCCTCGTCCCCGACCGCCACCTCGGACAGGTACGCCGTGTCCGCGAAGAGCACGTCCGGGTCGAGCACGGCGTCGACCTGGCACCAGTCGCGCCACTGGCGGGCGAGGGCGCGCAGCGCGGTGGTCTTTCCCGTCCCGGGCGCCCCGTGCAGCAGCACGAGCCGACCGGAGAGGCGCTCCGGGGTGGTCGCCATCAGCTCGTCGAGCGCGTCGCGTGCCGCGGCGGCGTAGTTCGGCCGGATCGCCGCCCACTCCGGCGCGGCGATGGAGCGTACGTCGCGCTGGCTGCCCCGGCGGGGGTTCTGGTGCCAGAAGCCGATCCGGCCGGCGCCCGGATCCTCCGGTTCGGCGGCGCCGTCGACGATCCGGTCCAGGGCCGGCCGGCCCACCTCCTCGGAGACCGCCGTGACCGTCACCTCCGCGCCGCGCCCCTTCCAGGTGACCACCCTGGCCGTCCAGCCGTCGCCGGCCAGCAGACGGGACAGCTGGCGGTTCTCCACCGCCGTGCGGAGCAGTCGCCCGTCCGGGGCGGTCAGCGGCGCGTCGGGGCGCACCCGGGAGAGCCGGACGGTGTGCGACCACGGGTGGCGGCCGGTGACGAAGTCCGCCAGGACCAGCGCGTCGATGACGTCGCAGGGGGTGTCCGCGTCGTCGTACTGGAGCATCGAGGGAATGCCGGTGCCGGGCGCCTCGTCCGCTTCGGGGGTGGTTCGCATCCGTCGATGATCGCGAGCCGGGGCGCGCCCGTACAGTCCTTTACCCCGCCACGGCGTCGACCCGGTCGAGGAAGTGCTCGCGGGCGGCGGCGTACCGCTGCCGGATGGCGGGGACGGGGGCGGCGGCGTACTCCTCGGTGCCCTGGACGGACCACGTGGGGGGCGCCGCGCCGCCCAGGGCGACCCAGGCGGCCTGGCGGGCGGCGCCGTCGGCCACGTACTCGCCGGGCGGCGGGACGACCACCGGCACGCCGAGGACCTGCGGCGCGATGCGGCGCACCGCCGCCGAGCGGGCGCCCCCGCCGACCAGGATCACCCGGCGCACGGCGGCGCCCTGGGCGGTGAGCGCGTCGAGGCCGTCGGCGAGGGCGCAGAGCAGCCCCTCGACGGCGGCGCGCGCCAGGTGGGCGGCCGTCGAGGTGCGCAGGGTCAGCCCGTGCACGGCCCCGGACGCCAGCGGCCGGTCGGGCGTCCGCTCGCCCTCCAGGTAGGGCACCATGACCAGCCCGTCCGCGCCGGCGGGGGCGGAGAGCGCCAGCCGGGCCAGCTCGTCCAGGTCGACCCGGAGCATCGCCGCCGCGGCGTCGAGCACCCGCGCGGCGTTGAGCGTGCAGACCAGGGGCAGGAAGCGGCCGGTGGCGTCGGCGAAGCCGGCGACCGTGCCGCCCGGGTCGGCCGCCGGGGCGTCGGCGACGCTGAACACGGTGCCCGAGGTGCCGATCGAGACGACCACGTCGCCCGGGCCCGCGCCGACGCCGAGCGCGGCGGCGGCGTTATCCCCCGTGCCGGGGCCGAGCACCGCCCCGCCAGCGGGCAGGCCCGGCAGAGCGTCGGGGCGTACGGCGCCGGCCGGTTCCGCCGGGCCGAGCACGGTCGGCACGTGCGGCCGCCGGCCGAGCGCCCGTTCCAGCAGGTCGAGGCGGTAGTCGCCGGTGGCCGGGGACCAGTAGCCGGTGCCGCTGGCGTCGCCCCGGTCGGTGTGCAGCGCGGCCAGCCCCGGCGCGCCCGCCAGCCGCCAGGTCAGCCAGTCGTGCGGCAGGCAGACCGCCGCCACCCGGGCCGCGCGCTCCGGCTCGTGCCGGGCCAGCCAGCGCAGCTTGGTGACGGTGAAGCTGGCGACCGGCACGCTGCCCACCGCCTCGGCCCAGAAGCGGCGGCCGGCCTCCCCGCCGCCGGCCTCCCCGACCAGCTCGGCGGCGGCCCCGGCGGAACGGGTGTCGTTCCACAGCAGCGCCGGCCGGACCACGTCACCCGCCTCGTCGAGGCACACCATGCCGTGCTGCTGGCCGGCGACGGAGACCGCCGCCACGTCGGCCAGCCCGCCGGCGGCGTCGACCGCCGCGCCCAGCGCGGACCACCACGCCGCCGGGTCGACCTCGGTGCCGTCCGGGTGCGGCGCCCGGCCCTGCCGGAGCAGGGCGCCGGTCTCCGCGTCCCGGACGACGACCTTGCAGGACTGGGTCGAGGAGTCGACCCCCGCGACGATCGGCATCGCCGGCGGCCTCAGCGGGCGCCGAGCAGGTGCTCGACGGCGAGCTGGTTGAGCCGGACGAAGCCGAAGCCCTTCGCGGCGGCCCCGTCGACGTCGAACTCCTCGAACGCGGAACGGTCGGCGAGCAGGTCGGCGTAGCCCTCGCCCGGCGCCAGCGTCGGCGTGCCAAGGTCGGCGACCCGGCTCGCGGCCAGCGCCTCGGCGACCTCCGGGTCCGCCCGGAACGCCGCCGCCCGCTCCTTGAGCAGCAGGTAGGTGCGCATGTTCGCCTCCGCCGACGCCCAGACGCCTGTCATGTCCTCGGTGCGCGAGGGCTTGTAGTCGAAGTGCCGGGGGCCGTCGTAGGCGGGCCCGCCGCCGGGGCCGCCGTGCTCCAGCAGGTCGACAAGGGCGAACGCGTTCAGCAGGTCGCCGTGGCCGAAGACGAGGTCCTGGTCGTACTTGACGCCGCGCTGGCCGTTGAGGTCGATGTGGAACAGCTTGCCCTGCCAGAGCGCCTGGGCGATGCCGTGGGCGAAGTTCAGGCCGGCCATCTGCTCGTGCCCCACCTCCGGGTTGAGCCCGACCAGCTCGGGGCGGGCCAGGGTGGAGATGAAGGCCAGGGCGTGCCCGACGGTGGGCAGGAGGATGTCGCCGCGCGGCTCGTTCGGCTTGGGCTCGATGGCGAAGCGCAGGTCGTAGCCGGAGTCGACCACGTACTGGCAGAGCAGGTCGACGGCCTCCCGGTAGCGGTCCAGGGCGGCCCGGACGTCCTTGGCGAGGTCGTACTCGGCGCCCTCCCGGCCGCCCCACATCACGAAGGTGCGGGCGCCCAGCTCCGCGGCGAGGTCGACGTTGCGCAGCACCTTGCGCAACGCGTAGCGCCGGACGTCGCGGTCGTTGCTGGTGAAGCCGCCGTCCTTGAAGACCGGGTGGGTGAAGAGGTTGGTGGTCACCATCGGGACCACCAGGCCGGTCTCGTCGAGCGCCTTGCGGAAGCGGGCCACGTGCTGGTCGCGGGTGGCGGCGTCCGCGCCGAAGGGCACCAGGTCGTCGTCGTGGAACGTGATCCCGTACGCCCCGAGTTCGGCGAGCCGGTGCACCGCCTCGACCGGGTCCAGCTCGGGGCGGGTGGCGTCGCCGAACGGATCGCGGGCCTGCCAGCCCACCGTCCAGAGGCCGAAGGAGAACTTGTCGGCGGGGGTGGGACGGGGTGCCATGGCAGACCTCCGAGGTGTCGTCCGCTATTTGTTCAGTGGTTGAATTATTTGGCGGGCCTGTGGCACTGTCAAGGGGTGAGCCGACCCGACGCCCCGCCCGGGGCCGTACGCCAGGGCAGCCTGCGCGAGTGGAACCTCGCCGTGGTGCTCGGCCGGATCGCCGGTGCCGACCGCCCGCCGTCCCGGGCCGAGCTGGCTGCCGGCACCGGCCTCACCCGGGCCACCGTCTCGGCCGTGGTGGAGGACCTGCTCGCCGGCCGGTTGGTCGCCGAGTCGGAGCCGACGCCCCGGACCGGCGCGGGACGGCCCTCGCGGGGCCTGGTGCTCGCCACGGACGGCCCGGCCGGGCTCGGCCTGGAGGTCAACGTCGACTACCTGGCCGCCTGCGTGGTCGACCTCGCCGGCCGGGTCCGCCACCACACCGTGCACCGCGCCGACCTGCGGCCCCTCTCCCCCGCCGAGGCGCTCGCCCGGCTGGCCGACCTGGCCGCCCGGGCCCGCGCCGACGCCGCCCGAGAGGGGCTCACCCTGGCCGGCGCGGCCCTCGCGGTGCCCGGCCTGGTCGACGACGCCGGCCTGGTCCGCCTCGCCCCGAACCTCGGCTGGCGCGACGTGCCCGTCCCCGCGCTGCTCGCCGAGGGGCCGCCGCTGACCGCGCACGTCGACGGCGTACCGCCGCTGGTGGTCGACAACGAGGCCAACCTCGCCGCGCTGGGCGAGCTGCACGCCGGGCCGGCGGGCCGGGCCAGCTTCCTGCACATCTCCGGCGAGGTCGGCATCGGCGCCGGGATCGTGCTCGACGGATCCCTGTTCCGGGGCGCGCGCGGCTGGAGCGGGGAGATCGGTCACCTCCCGATCCGGCCCGACGGCCCGCCCTGCCGGTGCGGCGGGCGGGGCTGCCTGGAGACGTACACCGGTCAGGAGGCGATCCTCGCCGCGGCCGGCCTCGCCGGCGCGGACCTGCGGGCGGACACCGCGACGACCCGGCTGGCCGAGCTGGCCGGGGCCGGCGACCCGGGCGCGCTGCGGGCCCTGGCCGAGGCCGGGACCGCCCTGGGGGTCGCCGTCGCCGGCGTGGTGAACCTGCTGGACCTGGACACCGTGGTGCTCGGCGGCGGGTACGCCCCGCTGGCGCCGTGGCTGCGCCCGCCGGTGCTCGCCGAGATCTCCCGGCGGGTGCTCACCGCGGCCTGGTCGCCGGTCACCGTCCGCCCGGCGTCCCTCGGCGCCGCCGCCGCGGCCGTCGGCGGGGCCGGTTCGGTGGTACGCCGGATCCTGGCGCGCCCGGCCGGCTGGCTGGCCCGGGCGGCCTGAGCCGGATTCCCCCGACGGCGGCGTCGCCGCGCCTCGGTACGCTTGTCCCAAGGCAACGACCCCCATCCGAGGAGAGCACGACCAGCATGCGCACAGGTCGACAGACCGGGGCGCCCGGCGAGCGGCGGTGACCACCGTTCCCGGGGGCGGTGGCACGCGCCCGGCCGACGGCGGGCAGCCCGCCCGCCTCCGCTCCGGCCTCTCCCCCGGCCCCGCGCGCCCGGTCGACTCCCGGCTGACCCGGGAGGTGCTCGACGGGCTCACCGAGGCGGTCGTGACGACCGACCGGGCGGGGCTGGTGACGCTGGTCAACGCGACGGCGACCGCCCTGCTTCCCGAGCTCGTACCCGGCACGGACCTGCGCACCTGTCCCATACCGGCGATGGCCCGGTCGGCGGGGGCCGGGGCGGACAGCTTCGACGCCGAACACGGCGGTCGCCGGCTGCGGGGCGTACGGCGCGACCTGGCCGACGGGCGGCACGCCTGGTACGTGCGGGACGTCACCGAGGAACACGCGCGCATCGAGGCGCTGAGCGTCGAGCGGTCCCGGACCACGTTCCTCGCCCAGGCCGGCAGCCGCCTCGGGCTGTCCCTCCAGCGCGAGCAGACGCTGCGGACCGCCACGACCCTGCCCGTCCCCTACCTGGCCGACCTGGCCATGGTGGTCCACCTGCCGCCCCCGCCCGCGGAGGGCCAGCCGCACTGGATCCGGTACGACGGGGTCGATCCCGCCCCGGCGACCGGGCTGGCGACCTGGTCGCTGACCGACTCGCTGCCCGGCCTGGCCGAGGCGCTGGCCGGGCACGCGGCCAACCCGTCCCCGTGGCCGGACCAGGAGACGGCCGTCCTGTCCACCGTGCTTCCGCCCGGCTTCGGCCGGCCCGGCACCGTGCTGGCCAGCCCCATGCGGGGCGCCGGCCGCACCACCGGCGCCCTGGTGCTGGTCCGTCGTGCCGGGCGGGCCGGCTTCGCCCGGCGCGACATCGAGCTGGCCCGGGAGTTCGCCGCCCGCGCGGGCGCGGCCCTCGGCGCCGCCGAACTCTACGGCGAACAGGTCCACCTGGCCCGGGTGTTGCAGAACAGCCTGCTCCCGCCCGACCTGCCGGCCGTGCCGGGCGCCACCCTCGCCGGCGGGTACCGGGCGGCCGGGGACCGGCTGCGCATCGGCGGCGACTTCTACGACGTCTTCCCCATCCCCCGGGGCGCGATCTTCGCCCTCGGGGACGTGGCCGGCAAGGGCGTCGGCGCGGCCGTCCTCACCGGGCGGGTCCGCCAGTCCCTGCGGACCCTGCGCCTGGTCGAGCAGCGGCCGCTGGAGTTGATGCGGCTGCTCAACCAGGCGCTCTTCGACTCCCCGGACTCGGCCCGCCGCAGCCAGTTCACCACCCTGCTGCTCGGCACCCTCCACGCCGCGCCCGGCGGCGGGTGCACCGTCCGGATCGCCGGCGGCGGCCACCCGTCCCCGCTGCTGGTCCGGGCCGACGGTGGGGTCGCCCCGGTCGCGGTCGGCGGGATGCCGGTAGGCGCGCTGGCCGCCGCCCGGTTCGCCGAGGCGGAGCTGTGCCTCGGCCCCGGCGAGCTGCTGCTCGCGTACACCGACGGGGTCGTGGAGGCGCGCGGCGGCCCCGGCGGCCAGGAGATGTTCGGCGAGGAACGGCTGCGCGCGGCGCTGGCCTCGGCCGCCGGGCTGGCCCCGGCCGCGCTGGTCGACCGGCTCCTCGATGCCGTCGACGAGTGGCTCGACGGGCAGAGCCAGGACGACATCGCGATGCTGGCCGTCGCGGCGGCAGCGCCCTGACCGAGCCGTCGCGGGGCCGCGCCCGATCCTTCGGCAGACCCCGTCGACGGAAACCCGGGCCCACTCCGGCCGGGTCAGGCCGTCCTGGCCACCCGCGGCTCGTTCCCCGGCCGCTCCTGCGCCGGTAGGCCGACCGGACGCTCCCGCGGCACCGCCGACCATGGGCCGGCCG
Source organism: Micromonospora sp. NPDC049060 (assembly GCF_040649055.1). Classification (NCBI taxonomy): domain Bacteria; kingdom Bacillati; phylum Actinomycetota; class Actinomycetes; order Micromonosporales; family Micromonosporaceae; genus Micromonospora; species Micromonospora sp. NPDC049060. Next base: position 21,019 of record NZ_JBEZEV010000037.1, on the reverse strand, counting down.
CCTCGACGGACTGCACGGAGGCGTTCCGGTGCCGCGCCGCCTCGTCGAACTCCCGCATGCCCCGCAGCAGAGCCTGCCGTCCCTCGGCGGTCATGTCGGCGAGGATCGCCGCGAGCTGCTGGCGCCGGTCGTCCCGCAGCTCGGCGAGGAGCCGGCGGGACTCCGGGGTGAGATGCAGCGAGATCTCCCGCCGGTCGAACCGGCCGGGCTCCCGTTCCAGCATGCCCGCCGCCACCAGGCGGTCGCAGAGCCGGCTGGCGGAGGAGAGCAGCATGTCGAGCCCGGTGGCCAGGCGGCGGAGGTTGATCCCCTCGTGCTGCTCGACCAGCATGATCGCGCGTAACTGCGCGCCGGAGACCCGGCTGGTCGTCCGCTCCCGCGCGGCCTCCCAGACCGTCAGCAGGGCATCGGCCACCGCGTCGAGCTCGACCGCCATACTCGTCTCGGGTCCGCAAGGACCGTGCAGTTCCGCCATGGTGGGGCCGAGACTACTCCGAATCCCCAAGTCTGGGCTCGTGACGAAGGAGCGATGATGAGCGAACCGGTCAACCGGGCACGGCACGTCCTCAACGAGGCGCCCGCCGATCTCCTGCTGGACCGGATCGCCGACGTCCTGGCCGTGGGCTACGGGACGACCCGGGTGGAGCTGCTCCAGGTCGACTACCGGCTGGCGGCCCTGCTGCCGCTGGTCGGCGACGAGCCCGTCACCGCACCGGGGCACCCCGCCTGGCGCTGCTTCGACCACCAGGCCCCGATCGTCGCCGACGACACCGGCTACCTCCCCGTGTCCATGCGCGGGGAACGCCGTGGCGTGCTGGTGGTGGCCCCCGTGCCGACGGGGCCGGGCGCGCTCGACGAGCTGACGGAGATCGCGACCGCGCTCGCCCACGAGATCGCCGCCGTCACCGAGGGCACGGACGTCTACCGGATGGCGAGCCGCAGCAGGCGGCTCACCCTCGCCGCCGAGATGCAGTGGGAGCTGCTCCCCGGCCGCAGCCGGACCCGCCCGTCGTTCAGCCTCGCCGGGCAGTTGGAACCGGCGTACGCGGTGCGCGGCGACAGCTTCGACTGGTCCGACGACGGCACCAGCGTCTGGTTGTCGACCATCAACGGCACGGGCGAGGGGGTGTCCGCCGCGATTCTCACCTCGCTCGCGACTCACGCGCTGCGCAACGCCCGCCGGTCCGGGCTCACCCTCGCCGACCAGGCGGCCCTCGCCGACCAGGCGGTCTACGACCTGCACCGGGGGGAGCAGCACCTCGCGGTGCTGCTGATGGAGCTGGACCTGCGTTCGGGGCGGCTCGCCGTCGTCGATGCCGGGTCGCCCCGCCTGATGCTGCTGCGCGACGGGGACGTGAGTGAGCTGCCGCTGGAGGCGCAGTTCCCGCTCGGCATGTTCGAGGCCACCGACTACCACGAGCAGCACTTCGAGCTGTGCCGCGACGATCGGCTCTTCGTGGTCAGCGACGGCGTCATCGACGCCACCGGGCAGAGCGTCCGGTACGGCGAGAGTGCGCTGGACCGGTTCCTGCGCCGGACCAGGCCGATGGAGCCGCTGGACGCCGTCCGCTCGCTGATCGGCGACCTGCGCGCGTTCGTCGCCGGCGACCTGATCGACGACGCGGTGGTGGTCTGCCTCGACTGGACGGGCCCGCAGGACTGAGCGTCCGGCCGCTCAGTACGCCCCGCGGCTGTTGACCACCGCGCCGAAGGTCTTCCAGAGGATCGTCAGGTCGGCCGCGAGCGACCAGTTCTCCACGTAGTAGAGGTCGAGCCGGATGCCGTCCTCCCAGCTCAGGTCGGAGCGGCCGCTCACCTGCCAGAGGCCGGTCATGCCCGGCTTGACCAGCAGCCGGCGGGCCACGTCGCCGTCGTAGCGGGCCACCTCCGACGGCAGCGGCGGGCGGGGGCCGACCAGGCTCATGTGCCCGAGCAGGACGTTGACCAGCTGCGGCAGCTCGTCCAGCGACCACTTGCGCAGCAGCCGCCCGATGCGGGTCACCCGCGGGTCGTCGCGCATCTTGAACATCAGGCCGTCGGTCTCGTTGCGGGCGGCCAGCGCGGCCAGCAGGGCGTCGGCGTTGACCACCATGGTGCGGAACTTGTAGACGCCGAACTCCCGCCCGCCCTGCCCGACCCGGGTCTGCCGGAACAGCACCGGCCCTCGGCTGTCGACCTTGATCGCCAACGCGATGACGGCCAGCAGCGGCAGCAGCAGCGTCAGCGCCACCGACGAGACGGCCCGGTCGACGAAGCCCTTGACCAGCTTGCGGGCCCCGCGGAACTCGGGCGCCTCGACGTGGATCAGCGGCAGGCCGGCGACCGGCCGGGTGTGGATGCGCGGGCCGGCGACGTCGGTGAGCGCCGGGGCCACCACCAGGTCGATGCCGGTGCCCTCCAGCTGCCAGCCCAGCCGGCGCAGGCGGGTGGCGGTCAGCTCGCCGGAGGCGGTCACCGCGACGGTGTCCGCACCGATGGCGGTGGCCGCCTCGGGGATGCCCCGGAACGAGCCGACCACCGGCACGTCGCCCAGCCGCTGTGCGACCGGGGCGAGCAGCGCGTCCGGGATGCAGGCCCCGACCACCTGGTAGCCCGCGTACGGCTCGCGCCGCAGGGTGTGCACCAGCTCCAGCACGTGCGCGGTGTCACCGACCACCAGCACCTTGCGCGACCAGCCGGCGCCCTCGGAGCGCGCCCGGTGCAGGCGCTTGCGGGCGGCGAACCGGGCCAGCTCCAGGCCGAGCATGCCGACGGCGAACGAGATGCCGAGGAATCCCCGGGAGACGCCCACGTCGGCGATGTAGCCGGCGATCGCGATGCCACCGGCGAGGCGCAGGCTGGCGGTGCCGACCCGCCGGTACTCGTCGGCGCCGTAGCCGAGGACACGGTCGTCGTAGCAGCGCAGCACCCGCAGCGAGACCAGCCAGGCGAGGACCAGCCCGGGAGCGACCAGGACGTACGGGATCTTCGATCCGCCGGGGGCGTCGTCGCCGAACCGGGCGACGTAACCGACGAGCACGGCGACGGTCAGGACGGTGGTGTCCAGCACCACCAGGGAGCGGACGTAGGCACGCTCGCGGGTGCGGGCCGGCCCTGGCCGTGGTGCGTCCGGTCTCGACGACGTGCTGGCGGGGGTCAACAGCGTCGCTGAGGTCACCGGCCCTCCCCACTTCGGTCGCCGACGGCCCGTACGCCGGGCCCGGGTCGCGGGCCGCCCGTAGGGGCACCAGGACATCGTGCCCCGACAACCCCGCTCGCCGATTGCTTCGGACGCATTACCGTCACTACTTTCCCCGAGGAACCCCTTGCGGGGAAAGGGCCCACGGCACCGGATCCCGTGCGGCGGGTGCGCCCCGCGCTGCGTTGCGGCTCAGGCCGGGGCCTTGCGCAGCGCGATCGCCTTGAGGAAGATGTCGCCGATCTTGGTCGGGTCCTCGGTGACGAAGGCGCCTCCGCCGGTGACGTCGGTGATCGACTTCAGCTCGGCCTTGCTCACGTCGCTGCCGATACCGATGATCACGACCTGCACCGGCCGCTCCGGATCCTTGAGCTTGTTGAGCTCGGCCAGGAGCTTCTGCTGCGTGATGCCGTCGGAGTCCTCGTTCTTGCCGTCGGTGAACAGCACGATCGAGTTGACCCGGCCGGGCTCCCAGTTGTCCTGCACCTCCTGGTACGCCGCCAGCACGGTGTCGTAGAGGCCGGTGTCGCCGTTCGACGAGCGGATCGAGCCCAGGGACTGCTCCAGCTTGCCGCGCTGGCGGGACAGCGGCCCGATGGTGAGCAGCTCCCGATGGTCGCGGGCGCCCACCAGCTGCGTGGAGAACGTCCAGAGACCGATCGACCAGGAGTCGTCGAAGAGGTTCAGCCCGCGCCGGGCCGCCTCGACGGTGACCTGCTGCCGGGTCGCGTTGCCGGCGTTGGCCACCTTCTCCTTCATCGACCCGGAGACGTCGATGACGGCGAGCATCCGGCCGGACTGGGTGGCGATCGACCAACTGGAGACGGCCCGCTCCATGGCCTGCGGGTCGAGCCCGCCCGGAGCCGATCCGCCGCCGTTGGCCGGCGGGGCGGGCGCGCCGCCGGCCGGGCTGGGCGCGCCCTGCGGCGCGTCGAAGCCCGCGCCCCAGTTGCCGTCCGGCGCGCGCAGCGACCGGCTCGCCAACTGGTCACGGAAGTCGTCGGTGACGAGCACCTCGTAGAGCACCCTCGCCGCGGCCGCCTTGGCCGGCTCGATGCCGGGCAGCACCGCGTACGGGTAGTCCAGCGGCGCGGGCGCCGGCTCCAGGTAGAGCGCGGCCAGCGGCACCGGCGGCTTCTTGCTGTTGTACTGGATCACGTCCTCTTCCGAGAGCGCCGCCGCACCCAGGCTGCTCGCGATCGTCGTGGGATCCGAGGCGGTGGGGAACCGGGCTAGCAGGTCCGGCCGCAGCGCCGAGCGGTCGGTGGCGAGCGCCCGCAGCGCGGCCACCTTCTCCTTCTCCGCGTCGGGGCCGCCGGAGGCGCTGGCGGCGGCCGTCAGCGAGAGCAGGCCGGACAGGCCGGCGGCGTCGCGGGTCGGCTCGACGATCCCGGTGCGCAACGGCTTGTCGCTCTGCACCTGCTGCAGGAGCTGGGTCCAGCTGAACTTCTTCTGCGGCCAGCCGAGCCGGGTGGCGATCGGCACCGGCATCGCCACGACCACCGGGCTGCGGGCGATGGACGCCCCGTTGCCCGGCTCGAAGGCGGTGGCGCCACCGGTCTTGAGCCGCAGGAGCCACGTGGAGGAGTCGGGCACCCAGACGTCCGGGCTGACCGAGGTGCCGCTGGCCTGCCCCACGCCGGCCAGGGTGACGCCGTGCTTGGCGGCGACCGTCGCGGCCACGTCGACCGGATCGGCCGCCGTGACGTTCACCGCGATGCAGGTGCCACCCACCGCGGCACCGTCCTTCACCCAGCGCGCGGCGGCGGCGTCGACCGCCGGGGCGAGCTCGGCCGCGACCGCGACGGACAGCTCGGTCCGGCCCGAGCAGTTCGGTTGCGCCAGCTGCTGGTAGCCGAACCAGCCGCCGGCCGTGACGGCTAGGACGCCCACGGCAGCGGCGGCGGTGGCTGCGTGGAAATTCGTACGCATGCGATGGCGGCCTGCTGACACGGTGACCATCTTGCGGACCTGTCGGGACGACTGCCACGGGCCGTTCGGACGAAAGTTACGCAGAAGAAATAGTTGATCACCGAATTGCTACGGTGGGTGATTAGGCCGCCTCATCGCGTCGATGTCGCGGACATGTTGGCTGGTCAGGGCAGCAAGCAGGTGGGGGACGTCACAGCCACCGGCTCCCCGATTGGAGCCGGGACGCCGGTGCCCGCGTCCACCCGGAAGATCCGGATCATGTCGGCCCGCTCGTCGGCGACGTAGAGATGCTCGCCGGCCAGGGCGAAGTGCCGCGGCCACTCCCCGCCCGTGTCCACCTCGGCGACCAGCTCGGGCAGCTCGCCAGCGACGGCGAAGACCGCGACGGTGCCCACTCCCCGGTTGGCGACGTAGAGGAAGCGTCCGTCCGGGCCGACCGCGATCTCCGACGGCTGGACGGGCCCGGTGCGGTCGCTGGCCTCGACGCGGCCCCGCTGGTGCAGCGCGCCGTCGCCGGTCAGCTCGTAGGCGGTGACCGAACCGTCCAGCTCCCCCGCCACCCAGCAGCGCCGCCCGTCCGGATGCCGGGCCAGGTGCCGGGGACCGACGCCGGCGGCCGTGCGCACCCGGGGTGCCCGGGGTACCAGCCGGCCGGAGGCCGCGTCCAGGTCGTAGCGGTAGATCGAGTCGGTGCCCAGGTCGACCGCGAGCAGCGGGCCCCGGCCCGGGTCGGGGTTCACCATGTGGGCGTGCGCGCGTTCCTGGCGCTCCCGGTCCGGCCCGTGCCCCTCGTGCCGCACCAGGTCGCTGCGCTCGCCGGGCACCCCGTCGGGGTCGAGCGGGAACACCGTCACGCTGCCGCCGCCGTAGTTGGCCACCACGAGGTGGCCGCCGTCCGGGACGACCGCCAGGTGGCAGGGCTCCGCGCCCCCGGTGGGCCGGGTGCCGAGCGGGGTCAGCTCGCCGCCGGTGCCGACGCGGAAGGCGCTGACCTGCCCGTCGGGCAGCTCGTTCACCGCGTAGAGCACGGGCAGCCGCGGGTGCCGAGCCAGGAACGAGGGCGAGGGGGTGACCGCGACGGTGCCGAGCGGGGTCAGCTCACCGGAGACGGGGTCCCGCCGCGCCGCGACGATGCCGGCGGCCCGGCCCCCGCTGTGCGCCGTGTAGCCGCCGATGTGGACGATCTCGCCCTGACCTGTCACCGCATCCGCCTTCCGCCGATTCCTCCGTCGATCCCACAAGCGTTCCCACTGAGCCGCCCGCTTAGCCCCGAAACCCCCACCGAATCGTGGCGGCCGCCGGACGAGGCCCGCCGGCTCAGGCCGCCGGCACGGGCTCGCCGCGCTGCCGGGCCACGTGCTCGACCAGCGCGATCAGCACCTCCTTGCCGGACTGCCGGTCCCGCGCGTCGCAGAGCACCAGCGGCACGTCGGGGTCGAGGTCCAGCGCCTGGCGTACGGACTCCAGGCTGAACCGGCGGGCGCCGTCGAAGCAGTTCACCCCCACCACGAACGGGACGCCCCGCTGCTCGAAGTAGTCGATCGACGGGAAGCAGTCGGCCAGCCGGCGGGTGTCGGCGAGCACCACGGCCCCGAGCGCGCCGAACGCCAGCTCGTCCCAGAGGAACCAGAACCGGTCCTGGCCCGGGGTGCCGAAGAGGTAGACCTGGAGGTCGTCGTTGATCGTGATCCGGCCGAAGTCCATCGCCACCGTGGTGGTCGACTTCGTCTCGACGCCGGAGAGGTCGTCGGTGCCGATGCCGGCACCGGTCAGCACCTCCTCGGTCTGCAACGGCCGGACCTCGCTGAGCGCGCTCACCAGCGTCGTCTTGCCGGCGCCGAACCCTCCGGCGATCAGGATCTTCAACGCGAGCGGGATCCGGGAGTCGGATCCGGTTCGGTCATAGCGCACGGAGTCCACTGACCACCGCCTTGAGGATGTCGTCGTCGGGCAGGTATGCGGCGGCCGTCGGCTGGTGCACCGCGACCAGCCCGCGCGACAGCAGGTCGCCGAGGAGCACGCGGACCACGCCCACCGCGAGGTCGAGGTCGACCGCGAGCTCCGCGACGGGGACCGGTCGGGCGGCCAGCTCCACCAGGCGCCGGTGCTCGGGGTGCAGCTCCGGGTGGACGGTCGGGTCGGCGGCCGCCTCGGCCAGCACGTACGCGACCAGGTCGAAGCCGACCGCGCCCGAGCGGACCCGACCGCCGGTGAGGGTGTAGGGCCGCACGACCGGGCCGGCGTCGTCGTCCAGCCACTCGTGCTGCGGCCCGGGCGACTCAGCCCGCATCGGCGGTCCCCGCCGTCGTCCGGGCCGGGGCGCTGAGGTACTCCCCGACCCGGGTGACGAGCATCGCCATCTCGTACGCCACGAGGCCGATGTCCGCGTCCGCGTCGGCGACCACGGCCAGGCAGGCGCCCTGCCCGGCCGCGGTGACGAAGAGGTACGCGGACTCCATCTCCACCACGGTCTGCCGGACCGCCCCGCCGGCCACCTGCCGGCTCGCGCCCCGGGCCAGGCTGGAGAAGCCGGACGCCAGCGCGGACAGGTGCTCGGCGTCGGCACGGTCCATTCCGGCGGAGGAGCCCATCAGCAGCCCGTCCGCCGAGAGCACCACCGCCTGTCGGGCGGGCGGCACCCGTTCCACCAGCTCGTCGAGCAACCAGTCGAGATCGGCGCTCTGCCTTGTCGGATGCATCAGGCGTCCCTCTCAGTCGCGGTCCTGGGTTCGGTGTCCACCGGCTGCTCGGCCGGCGTCGGGTTCGGGTCCGCACGCGGCGGGTCGGCCGGCGTCGGGCTCGGGTCCGCACGAGGCGGGTCCGGCCGGTCGGCGGCGGCGGGCGCGGCCTGTCGCGGGGTCGTCCCGGTGGCCGCCGCGCGGCCACGGGCGGTGCCGGCCTGCAGTGCGGACATGATCCGTCGTGCCTCCTCCGGGCTGCGCGGGGCGGGACTGGCGATCACCGGTTGCCGCAGCGTCGGGCCGTCCAGCGCGGACCGCCGCCCCGAGGCGTCCCCGGCCAACGAGTGCTCCCCGGTCGTGTCCGGGTGTCGGGGCCGGACCGCCGGCGGCCGCCGGCGCACCCGACGGGGCAGCCCGTCGATCTCCCCGACAGCCTCGACCGGGGCGGGACCGCCGGCGGCCGCCCCACCCGGGGCCGAACCGGAGGCCGCGCCGTCCGGGACCGGACCACCGGAGGCCGCGCCGTCCGGAGCCGGACCACCGGAGGCCGCGCCGTCCGGAGCGGAACCAACGGAGGCCGCGCCGTCCGGGGCCGGGTCACCGGCAGCCGCGCCACTCGGGGCCGGACCATCGGGGGCCGCGCCGTCCCGCCGGCCCGCGGACGGTACGCCGGCCGGGGCCGGCCGCGCGGGGCCCGTGCCGGCGTGCGCGGGGCGGGAGGAGGCCGGAGCCCCGGCGGAGCGGGGCGTGGCGGGCCCGGTGGAGCGGGCCGGGCGGGGCAGCGTGCCCAGCCGGCCCGCCCGGGCGAGCCGCCGCTCCTCCGACGTCGAGGCGGGTCGGGGCGCCACCGGCGGGCCGCCCGTCGGGGGCAGGGCGGGCTCGTCGGTGACCAGGTCGGCGGGGATGAGCACCACGGCGGTCAGCCCGCCGCCGTCGGACGGGCGCAGCCGCACCCGGACCCCGTGCCGGGCGGCGAGGCGGGCCACCACGAAGTGTCCGAGGCGGGCGGTCTCGGACGGCTCGAAGTCGGGCGAGCGGGCCAGCCGCCGGTTCGTGTCCTCCAGCGCGGCGGCGGGCATGCCCAGGCCCCGGTCGGTGACCTCCACCGCGTAGCCGTTCGCCACGTGCTGGCCGGAGACCTCCACCCGGGTCTTCGGCGGCGAGAACGCGGTGGCGTTCTCGATCAGCTCGGCGAGCAGGTGGATCACGTCGCCGACGGCCCGCCCCAGCACGCCGGCGGGTGCCACGGTGGTGATGTCGACCCGGTCGTACGACTCGACCTCGGAGATCGCGCCCCGGACCAGGTCGACCGTCGCGACCGGGTTGCGCCAGCCCCGCCCGGGGGCCGCGCCGGCCAGGATGACCAGGTCCTCGGCGTGCCGCCGCAGCCGGGTGGCGAGGTGGTCGACGCGGAACAGCTCCGCCAGCTCGTCCGGGTCCTCGGTGTGCCGCTCCATCCGGTCGAGCAGCGCGAGCTGTCGGTGCACCAGCCCCTGGCTGCGCCGGGCGATGTTGAGGAACACCTCGTTGAGCCCCCGGCGCAGGGTCACCTCGTCGACGGCCGACTGCACGGCGGTGCGCTGCACGGCGGTGAACGCCCGCGCCACCTGGCCGATCTCGTCGCCGCCGTACTCCAGCGGGGGCGCCTCCCGGGCGACGTCGACCTGCTCGCCCCGGCGCAGCCGGGCCACCACGTCGGGCAGCCGGTGCTCGGCCGTCTCCAGCGCGGCCGTGCGTACGCCGGAGAGCCGGTGCGCGAGGTTGCGGCCGACCCGCAGCGACACGAGGACCGAGACCACGACGGCGGCCAGGCCCAGCAGCCCGGCGGCGCCGAGGCGGACCAGGATGCGCACGGCCGACGGCACCGACCGCTCGGCGAGCCCGTCGGCCTGCGCCAGCTCGAACTCCCGCAGCGCCTGCTGCACCGCCTGGTAGTTCTCCTGCCAGGCCCTCGGGTCCACCCTCGGCCGGGTGGCGGAGCCGGCGCCCACCAGCTCGTCCTGCATCGCCCGCAACCGGGCGAAGGCCGCCCCCTCGGTCAGCCGCTGGAACGCGGCGCGCTCGGCGTCCGGCAGGTCGGCGATCGCCGTCTCGGCGAGGAACCGCTGGTTGGCGACGGTCTGCACCAGCTGGAGGTGCTCGCCGTCGGCGAACCGGCCGGCGGTGAACGCCCCGGCGAGCAGGGCGTCGGTCTGCCCGAGCAGCTCCCGGGACCGGCCGAGCCCGGTGACGGCCAGGGCCTGCCGGTTGAGGTCCCGGTCGGGCAGGTTGGCCATCGCGGAGAACGCCTGGAAGGCCGAGTTGATCATTCCGCTGTAGAGCCCGACCGCGCCGGCCCGGTCCACGGCCCGCCGGTCGATGAAGCCCCGCCCGGCGGGCAGCGCGTCCAGCGCGGTGACCAGCTGGTCGAGCCGGGCGTCGAGGATGGCGTCGGCGGCGTCGCGCAACTCCTCCCCGCCGACCCGCCGGCGCAGCTCCGCGATCGCCCGGTCGGTCCGCTGCCGCTGCTCGGCGAGCCCCGGCGCGTCGCTGTCGCCCGCCAACTGCACCACCGAGAGCCGGCGTTCCCGTTGCAGCTCGGCCACCACCGTCTCGCCGGGACGGCCGAGGTCGTAGAGGAGCGTCCGGGCGGCGAGCAGGTCGAGGGCGGGCCCGAAGGTGAGTGTGGTGGCGAAGATCCAGAGTGCCAGCAGCGCGGTCACCGGCACGACGACCAATGCGGTCAGCTTCGAGCGGATCGGCCAGTCGCGGGTGTTCAATCAGACCTCGCCCGGAAGGTGTGGCTGCGGGGGCGCCGGCGCCGGCCGGGCAGCGTCGCGGTCGGACTGTTCCGGCCCGCGGTGCCGGGCAGGTCCGGCTGACGCCTTGGGCAGGATACGTAATCCTCGCCCGATGCACTACCGTCCGTCGCGCCGGGCCTACCGGACGAACGTCCATGATCGACGAACGCCCCGCCGGGGGCCGGCGGGGCGTTCGTGGGCGGTACGGATCAGGCGTCGACGGAGATGCCGAGGCCCTCGGCGACCCGGCGGCCGTAGTCGGCGTCGCACTGGCTGAAGTGCCAGACCATCTTCTCCTGGATGTGCTTGTCGCACTGGGCCAGCAGGGTGGTGAGGTTGAGGATCAGGTCGTCCCGCTCCCAGTCGGCCATCTCGCGGTAGCGCCGGCCCGCCTGGGAGTAGTTGTTCTGCCGCTCGATCGGGGCCTTCATGACCTGGCCCGAGACGAACGGACGGTACTCCCGGTAGGACTCGTCGGCCTCCCGGAGACCGGCGACCGAGGACGGCTCGAAGTTGATGTGCGGGTTGGCGCCGCGGTCGTCCACCCCGTACGACATCTGGCCGCCGGTCTGGTTGGTGCTGACCCGCACGTCCTCGCGCGGCCGGTTGACCGGCAGCTGGAGGTAGTTCGGGCCGACCCGGTAACGCTGGGTGTCCGAGTAGGAGAACGTCCGGCCGATCAGCATCTTGTCGTCGGAGAAGTCGATGCCGTCGACCAGCACGCCGGTGCCGAAGGCGATCTGCTCGTTCTCGTTGTGGTGGTCGGTGATGTTGCGGTTGAGCGTCATCACGCCGACCGGCAGGTAGGGGAAGTCCTCCTCCGGCCAGATCTTGGTGTCGTCGAGCGGGTCGAAGTCCAGCTCCGGGTGCTCGTCGTCGCTCATCACCTGGACGTTGAGCTCCCACTTCGGGTGGTCGCCGCGCTCGATCGCCTCGTAGAGGTCCTTCGAGGCGTGACCCAGCTCGGTGGCCTGGATGGCGTCCGCCTCGGCCTGGGTGAGGTTGTGCTCGCCCTGCTGGGACAGCCAGTGGAACTTGACCAGCACGCCCTCGCCCTCGGCGTTGACGAGGCGGTAGGTGTTCACCCCGGAGCCGCGCATCGTCCGGTAGTTCTTCGGGATGCCGTACGGGGAGAAGAGCCAGGTCAGCATGTGCATCGACTCGGGCGTGTTCGACATGAAGTCGAAGATCCGGTTCGGCTCCTGGCGGAAGGTGACCGGGTCCGGCTTCAGCGCGTGGATCACGTCCGGGAACTTGATCGCGTCGCGGATGAAGAAGACCTGGAGGTTGTTGCCCACCATGTCCCAGTTGCCGTTCTCGGTGCGGAACTTCACGGCGAAGCCGCGCGGGTCGCGCGCCGCCTCGGAGGAGTCCCGGCCGCCGATGACTGTGGAGAAGCGGATGGTCACCGGGGTCTTCTTGCCCCTGGTCTGGAACAGCTTGGCCCGGGTGTACGTCGACGCCGGCTGGTCGCCGATCGTCCCGTACGCCTCGAACTCGCCGTGCGCGACGAAGCCGCGGGCGTGCACCACCCGCTCCGGGATGCGCTCCCGGTCGAAGTGGCTGATCTTCTCCAGGAAGTGGTAGTTCTCCAGCGTCGCCGGGCCGCGCGAACCGACCGTCCGCTGCTGCTGGTTGTTGTGCACGGGGTGACCCTGACGGGTGGTGAGGATCGGCCTGTTGGCCTGCGGGTCGCTCATGGCTCTCCTCCTGATCGGTGTGGCGGCTGGCTCGTGGACTCACCCCACCCAAGCTCGCTTTTTGGAATGAGTCAAGTTTTGGGCGTCCTAGGCACCCTGTGTGACTCGTCATGGCGGGGCCCGCGCCGGCCGGTCGTCAGGAAAGTGCACCGGAACGGGATTGGCGGGCAGTGAGCGGAGGGAATACCACCTGACGAAGGAGGAGCCATGTCGCCCACGCAGATAGTCGTCATCGTTCTCGTCGTGCTGGTGATCGCGGCCGTAGCCGTGGCCGCCCGGTCGTACGCCCGCCGCCGCGCGCTGCGGTCGCGGTTCGGTCCCGAGTACGACCGTGCCGTCGCCGAGCAGGACAGCCGGACCGCCGCCGAGCGGGAGCTGCGGGAGCGGGAGCGCCGCCACGCGGAGCTCACGCTGACCCCCCTCGCCCCCGAGTCCCGGGCCCGGTACTCCGCCGCGTGGGAGGAGCTCCAGGTCCGCTTCGTCGACTCCCCCGCCGAGACCGTGGGCGAGGCGGACGAACTGGTCACCCGGCTCATCGCGGAACGTGGCTACCCCACCGGCGAGTTCTCCGACCAGATCGCCCACCTCTCCGTCGAGCACGCCCGCACGCTGGGCCACTACCGCGACGCCCACGACATCCACCTGCGCAACTCCCGGGGCGAGGCGAGCACCGAGGAACTCCGCCAGGCCGTCGTCCACTACCGCGCCCTCTTCGCAGACCTGCTCGGCGAGGAGCCGGTCGGAGCCCGACCGTCCGAGCAGCACGACCCGGACAGCCAGCACGACGTCACGAGCCGCTAGGAGGATGACCATGCGCCAGGAAGAGCAGCGGGTGGGCAACGAGCACCCCGAGGCCGTCCGCTCCGAGCCGGTGCCGGTGCCGCCTCCGGGCGACCGGTCCGGCCGGGCCGACGTACCCGAGGACGTCCTCGACGACCGGGGCACCTTCGACGATCCGGCGGTCGCCGACCGCGACCGGGCCGGCCACGACGACGAGCCGTCGCGCGACCGGGACGCCCGCCGGGCCCGGCCGGACGACCGGGACACCGACCGCGAGGGCGGGTTCCACGAGCCGGGGCCGGTGCCGACCGCCTTCGGGGCCACCAGCGTCGGCGGCGCGGTCGCCGCGTCCGCCCTGGCCAGCCCCCTGCCGGAGGACGAGCCCGACCCGCGTACGGAGTCGACCGCGCGGCCGGGCGACGGTGCCGTGGGCGGCCCCCGGGAGGGCCGCCGGGCGGACCCGACCGCCGAGTTCCACCGTTCCGTCGGGCTTGGCGACGACCGTTCCGACGACCGGCAGGCCCGCCGGGACGGCGCCGAGGTGCTGCCGCCGGACGCCGCCGACGGCCGTCCCGAGCGTCGGGCCGACGTCACCGGGTGGGCTGGGGACCCGGAGGGCGGCGCGGCCGGGGCGGCCGGGTACGGCAGCGCCACGCCCGCGATGGTCGACCCGGACGCCGAGCACGCGCCGGCCGGGCGCGCGGCCACCGGGGAACTGGGGGCCGCCGGCACCGACCGGCCGGCGGGCTCGACCGTGGCCGCCGAACCGGCCAGCCTCTTCGACCCGGCGACGGCGCAGGGCTTCCGGGACCGCTGGCGCAACGTCCAGCTGCGCTTCGTGGACGATCCCCGCGCGGCGGCCGGGGAGGCCCAGTCGCTTGTCGACGAGGCCATCCAGGCGCTCTCCTCGGCGCTGTCCGCGCAGAAGAACAAGCTGGGCGGCTGGCAGGACGCCGGCTCCGCCGACACCGAACAGCTCCGGATGGCCGTCCGCCACTACCGCGACTTCCTGGACCGGGTGCTCGGGCGCTGACCCCGGTTCCCCTCAGGCGCCCCCGGCCGACCGGCCGGGGGCGCCGCCGCGTCCGGACTCCGCTGTCGCTGGCCGCCCTCCGACGCCTCCGGTGAGAGCCGTCCCGTCCGTGCCCACCCGGGCCGGGACAACGGGGTGCGGGCGGGTTTGGCCGCCGCAGGCGTGAAACTGCGCGTTCGGGGTAATTGCCCGCGCGCACACGCACCGGACACGGATGGTCGACGAAGGGTTACCGGGATGGACGGCGATGGCCTGCGGCTGAACATGAACGTCCTGGACTACGGCATCCTGGCGCTCTACTTCGTCACGGTGCTCGGTGTCGGTTTCGCCGCCCGGCGGGCCATCCGGACCAGCGTCGACTTCTTCCTCTCCGGCCGCTCGCTGCCCGCCTGGGTGACCGGCCTGGCCTTCGTCTCGGCCAACCTCGGGGCGTTGGAGATCATCGGCATGGCCGCCAACGGCGCCCAGTACGGCGCGATGACGCTGCACTACTACTGGATCGGCGCCGTGCCGGCGATGGTCTTCCTCGGCATCGTGATGATGCCGTTCTACTACGGCTCCAAGGTCCGCAGCGTGCCCGAGTACCTGCGGCTGCGCTTCAACCGCCCCACCCACCTGCTGAACGCGCTCAGCTTCGCCGTCGCCCAGGTGCTCATCGCCGGCGTGAACCTCTACGCCCTGGCACTGATCATGCAGGCGCTGCTCGGCTGGCCGCTCTGGGTCGCCATCGTCATCGGCGCGCTGATCGTGCTGGCGTACATCACCGTGGGTGGGCTCTCCGGGGCGATCTACAACGAGGTGCTCCAGTTCTTCGTGATCATCGCGGGCCTGCTGCCGATCACGATCCTGGGACTGGTCAAGGTGGGCGGGGTGTCCGGCCTGATGGACGCGGTGCGCGAGTCCAAGCTGGGCGAGGCGGGGCTGCACACCTGGCAGGACACCGGCGGCACCGACAACCCGCTCGGCGCGCACTGGATCGGCATCGTCTTCGGGCTCGGCTTCGTGCTCTCCTTCGGCTACTGGACGACCAACTTCGCCGAGGTGCAGCGCGCGCTGTCGGCCAAGAACATGAGCGCCGCCCGGCGGACGCCGATCATCGCCGCGTACCCGAAACTGCTCATCCCGGTGGTCACGGTGATCCCCGGCCTGGTCGCCCTGGTGACGGTGCAGGGGCTCGGCGCGGAGAGCGGCGACCTGGTCTACAACAACGCGATCCCGCTGCTGATGCGTGACCTGCTGCCCAACGGCGTGCTCGGGATCGCGGTGACCGGCCTGGTCGCGTCGTTCATGGCCGGAATGGCGGCGAACGTGAGCGGCTTCAACACCGTGTTCACCTACGACATCTGGCAGCAGTACGTGCGCCGGGACCGCCCCGACGACTACTACATCCGCATCGGCCGGTGGGCGACGGTCGGCGGCGTGCTGGTGGGCATCGGCACGGCGTTCATCGCCGCCGGCTTCAGCAACATCATGAACTACATCCAGGCGCTGTTCTCGCTGTTCAACGCGCCGCTGTTCGCCACCTTCATCATCGGCATGTTCTGGCGGCGGATGAGCGCGGCGGCCGGCTTCCTCTCCCTGCTGCTGGGCACCCTGGCGGCGCTGGCCACCTACCTGCTCTACAAGGCCGGGGTGGTGCACTTCAACTCCGACCTGGAAGAGAGCTTCTGGGGCGCCGGCATCGCGTTCGTCACGGCGGCCGTCGTCGCCGCCGTCGTCACCCCGTTCACCGCGAGGAAACAGGACGACGACCTGCGCGGGCTGGTCTACGGCATGGGCGCCGTCGACGTGAAGGGCGACCTGCTGACCGGGGACGCCGTCTGGTGGCGCTCGCCGGTGCTCCTCGGCCTGATCGCGGTGGCGCTGTCCCTCCTCCTCTACGTGCCGTTCTTCTAGGAAGGGGTGCTCGGCCATGAGCATGGAAAACCTCAACCCGCACGGGCACGACCGGTCGGTCGAGGCCACCGAGGAGGCCCGCCGCCGTTCGGCCGCCGCCCGGCTGTTCGACATCCGCCGGGTGATCGGTGGCCTCTTCACCGCGTACGGGGCGATCGTCACCCTGATCGGCGTCTTCGACGGCGATTCCGCCGTGCAGAAGGCGCAGGGGGTCCGGATCAACCTCTGGGCGGGTCTCGGCATGCTCGCCTTCGGCGTGCTGATGCTGCTCTGGCAGTGGCGCAATCCGGTCGAACCGCCGGAGACCTCCGACGAGGAGCGCTGAGCCGCCCCGCCGGCACCCGGCATGGGCACCGCCCCGCCGGGTACGCGAGCAGGATCAGGAGACCACCTGGCGACAGGAGGGCAGCGACATGACGGATCGTGACCGTGACCGACCGCTGGAGGAGAGCCCGGAGGTGGCCGCGGCGGTCGAGGACGACACCGGCATCCCGCAGCTGAGGACCGGCGGCGGCGCCGACCGCGACACTCCGTCGTTCACCGGGGACCGGTCGGGCGGCGACGAGCTGATCGGCGACCCGTACGCCGCCGGCACCGGCGCGACCGGCACCGGCACGGGCGCGGCCCCGGACGACATCCGCACCGGGGCGGAGCAGCCCTGGGAGCCGGAGGACCTGGTCGCGGCCCGGGGGCAGGACATCACGCCGGAGAACGTCGAGCGGGCCCGCCGGGACCTGGCCGAGCTGGGCCGCGCGGCGATCGAGAAGACGGTGCCCTGACCGGCGTACGCGAGGGGCCCCCGGCCCGACCGTCGGACGGTCGGACCGGGGGCCCGGGGAACCTGCCGCTGGAGCGCCTCACCTACTGCCAGCGGCGGGTGGGCTCCAGTCTCAGAGCGCCGGGTACGCGTTCTGCATGAGCTGCGTGAACTGCGCCGGGAACCAGGCGCCCGAGATCGGGGCGTCCGGCAGGGCGCCGCTCATGCTGTTGCCGTTGCGGGCGTTGCCGGTGTAGGTCGGGTCGCACATCCGGTCGAAGCCCTTGCCCTCGTTGTTCGGGATCTCCTTGCTGGAGCCGTCCGACTCGCCCGGGGGCTTCACCCAGACGTAGGCGTCGATGCCCGGCTCCGGCGCGGCCTTCGGCCGCTCGCCCAGGCCGGCCCCGGCCTGGTTGCACCAGTTGCCGGTGTGGAACCGACGGTCCACCCGACCGCCGTTGACGTACGTGTCCACGTTGGTCGTCGCGCCCGGGCCGGTGGGCCGGGCGGTGCCGCCCCAGCCGTTGCGGGACGTGTCGATCAGCATGCCGATCTTCGAGTCGAAGCCCTTGGCGACGAGCTCGTTGCGGAACGCCTGGGCGAACGAGAGCTCGTCCACGTAGAAGTTCCAGTCGACCCACTTTGACTGCCGCACGGTGGTGCCGTTGACGTTGTCGGTCACCTTGAAGTGCGGCTCACGCAGCGCCGAGTAGTTGGCGGTGTTGACGATGAAGCCGTGCACGTTGTTCACCGTGCTGCCGGAGGCGACGGCGGCGTCCTTCAGGATCTGCGCGGTCGGGCTGAAGTTGCTGTCCCAGCCGATCCAGCCGTGGTGCGCGGCGTCGATGTAGTTGTAGACGTTGCCGATCGCGCCCAGCTTCGACAGGGCGTAGCCGACCCCGTTGACGTAGGCGCCGTTGGCCTTCACCGTGTCGCACATGACCGTGCCGCCGGGGTTGCCGGAGGTGTTGGTCACCAGGTTCGGCAGCGAGTCGATCTCGATGATGTTGACGATCCGCAGGCTGGCGTACTTCGGGTCGCCCTGGATCGCAGCGATCGGGTCGATGTACTCGGCCTTGTAGCGCGGCAGCTCGTGAGCCTGGAGCTCACCGTTCGAGGCCAGCGCCGAGCAGTCGCGGCCGGGCAGGTTGTAGATGACGAACTGGATGTAGTTCGCCCCCTGCTCGAGCGCCTTGTTCAGGTGGTCGCGGACGCCCATCGCGCCGTTGGAGCTGCTGTCCGGGGTGCCGTTGATGGCGGCGATCCGGTCGATCCAGACGGCGGTCGGGTTGTTCGACACCCGGCTGCCACCGGCCACGGACTCGGCCTTGGCCTTCCACTCCGGGTTCACGTACCCCTTGGCGTTGAGGTACGGGTTGTCCACCCGCTGACCGGGGGGCGGGGTGGTGGGCGGCGGCGTGGTGGGCGGCGGGGTGGTCGGCGGCGGCGTCGAGGGCGGCGGCGTGCTGGGCGGCGGGGTGGTGGGGTTGGTGCCGCCGTTGCAGGTCACGCCGTTGAGCGTGAACGACGTCGGCTTCGGGTTGCTGCCGCTCCAGGCGCCGTTGAAGCCGAGGCTCACCGTGGCGCCGCTGGCCACCACGCCGTTGTAGGACTCGTTCTGCGCGGTGACGTTCTGGCCGCTCTGCGACCAGCGGGCCGACCAGCCCTGCTGCACCCGCTGGCTGCCGTCGGGGAAGGTGAAGCCCAGCGTCCAGCCGTTCAGGGCGTCGCCGGTGTTCTTGATGTTGACGGAGGCGGTGAACCCGCCCTGCCAGTCGCTTGTCGTGTACGACACGTCACACTGGGTGGCGGCATGCGCCACGGTGACCGGCAGGGTCACCAGTCCGCCCGCGACCAGAGCGCCCGCGCCACCGAGCGCGAGGGCCCGGCGGGGGCCGGACAGCCTTCTCCACACATTCATGCTACTGATCTCCTTGGGCGAGACCGGATCCGTTGACGGCCCGGCGATACGGCCCGATGGGCGTCCTGCGCGGACGTCCGCCGGCACCACGGGTTCTTCGGGGGTGCCCGACCCGGACGGGCGTTTGGTGGTGGTCCGACCGGCGACGATGGGCCGGTCGGGAGGCGGGAGGTCGTCCGGCGGACCGGTGCCCTCGACTCCTACCTGCGCGGTGTGGCTCCCCGAACCGCGTGCAGCGATTCTTGCATGGGAGCGCTTCCATGGCAATGCCTCGATGCGGCAGGGAGTGGCCGGAGGGGACGGCCGGTGCCGGCGGGGCGGACGGGACGGGACGCGCCCACCGGCGCGGGCACGCGCCGCGCGACCGGGCCCTCCGGGTGCCGTGAGGGCGGGAACCACCCGAGCCAGCCGGACACGTCACCAAAGCGGCGTAGCTCCCCTACCGCCCTTAGCCTCCGCAAATACCAAAACACGAATCTTTCCCTGCATAGCTCGTGAATCGGTCTAACGTCGTCCGTAGCTCGGTTGTCACCGGGCTCTAGGACAACAGGGATGGAGTGACGCAGGTCATGGCAAACAAGATGCTCGGGAAGGTCGTTGCTGGCGCGGCCCTCGGTGGCGCCTCCTTGCTCGTGTTCACGCCGGGGATCGCGTTCGCGGACGGCCACCACGACGACGAGGGCAAGGTCTATGCCAAGCCGCACGTCGTCAGGGCGGGCGAGACGGTCAAGCTGCTCGAGGTCTGCCCCGACCGGCAGGAGCACGCCTTCGTGTGGTCGAAGGTCACCGGCAAGGTCAAGCTCAAGCCGGCCGAGGGCCGCAACGACTGGCGTGGCGGGGAGGAGGACTCCCGCGACCACGACAAGGGCCGCGACCAGGAGGACAAGGGCCGCGACCACGACAAGGGCAAGGACCACGAGGACAAGGGCCACGACCACGACAAGGGCCGCGACCACGGCAAGGACGACAACGGCAAGGACGAGACGCCCAAGCCGCAGCCGACCGCCACCGCCACCGCCACCGGGCAGCCGAAGCCGCCGACCAACGGCCAGGGTGGCGGCGCCGCCGACGCCGGCGCCGAGGGCGAGCGCGACTGGAAGGGCTACGAGCACGGCCAGGACGCCGAGGGCGACCGCGAAGGCCGCGACAAGGGCCACGACAAGAGCGACCGCGAGGGCCGCGAGGACAAGTACGGCTCGGGCAGCAACGGCTCGGACGAGTACGACCGCGAGGACCGCAAGGACCACGACGGGTACGGCTCGGACGAGTACGACCGGAAGGGCCACGACAGCGGCTGGTCGGACGAGGAGTCCGAGGGCAACGGCAAGGACGAGGACCGCTGGGAGCACAAGCGGGACTTCATCTACTACGGCGAGGCCGAGGTCTCCGAGGACGCCAAGCCGGGCCGCTACGAGCTCAAGGGCTCCTGCGGCGAGGGCGAACTGGTCGTGCTGCCGCGCGGTGGGGTCGACGGTGGTGACGGTGGCGTCGCCGCCGGCACCGACCGGGGCCTGGCCGCCGGTGGGGCGAGCCTGATCGGCGCGGCGGCCCTGGGCGGCCTCGTGCTGATGCGCCGGCGTCGGACCGATGAGTCCTTCGTCTGACATGACGGCGACACCGGCCGGCGGCCGTCACGGGACACCGTGGCGCGCCGCCGGCGCGGCCGTCGTCGTCGTGGTCGCCATGGTCGGCGCCGGTCTGATCGGCGCCTCGGTCAAGACCGCGCCCGCTCCCCGCCCCCCGCAGCCCCTGGCCGCACCCGCCAGCACCGGGCCGGCGGACGCCGATGTGCCGAACCCCGACGCGGACCCGGACGTCGCCGGCACGGGCCTGGCGCGCTCCGCCCCCACCACGATCGCCATCCCCCGGATCGGGGTCGACGCCTCGATCATGTCGCTCGGCACCAACCCGGACGGCACCGTCCAGGTGCCCCCGCTGGAGCAGGCGCAGCTGGCCGGCTGGTACGAGCCGGGGCCGAGCCCGGGTGAGATCGGCAACGCGGTCATCGTCGGGCACGTCGACTCCGCGGAGATCGGGCCGGCGGTCTTCTTCTCCCTCGGTGCCCTGCAACCGGGCGACACCATCACCGTCACCCGGGAGGACGGGCAGCGGGCCACCTTCACGGTCGAGTCGGTCAAGGCGTACCCGAAGACGGAGTTCCCGACCGAGCAGGTCTACGGTCCCAGCGACCGGCCCGGCCTGCGCGTGGTCACCTGCGGCGGGACCTTCGACCAGGCTGCCGGTAGCTACCCCGACAACGTGGTCGTCTTCGCCTCCATGCCGGCGTGAGCCGGCATCCACGCGGCAGCCTCCACCGGGGGACACGACGCGGCCCGGCCGGTCGGGATACCGGCGAGATCG
>NZ_JBEZEV010000036.1:0-57986 GCF_040649055.1 Micromonospora sp. NPDC049060 | reverse complement strand
ATCCACCAGATCAGTCACGCCGGGAGGGTAGCGACGAGGACCGACAAAAGTCGTGGGTCGCCGGGCGTCCGCCGGGCTCGGCCGCCGCCGGGTCAGGCGGCCTCGCGCAGGTCGGCCAGCCCGAGGGGGGTACGCCGGCGCAGCAGGTCCTCCAGCTCCGCCACCGAGCCGGCCTCGCCGAGCACGTCCTTGCCCCCGCCGAACTGGCGGGGATAGCGGCGCACCAGCCGGTACCGGTAGCGGCCCCGGATCAGCTCGACGCTGACCCGCCACCGCCCGCAGCACCCGCAGACCCACTCCGACACCCCGCGAAGGTAGCTCTGACCTGCGGTTTCATGATTCGCCCGGTGCGGTACGAGCGGCGCGTGGCCGGACACGCCGCCCGCCGCGCGGACGTGATCTGCCTCACGACTGTCGGTGCGGTCTGGTTGACTGGTCGCCGTGAAGCTGCCGATCAGTCCGCCGGTCGAGCCGATGCTGACCAAGAGCGTCCCGCGGGTCCCCACCGCGCCGGGGATGACCTACGAGCCGAAGTGGGACGGCTTCCGGTGCATCGTGTTCCGCGACGGCGACGAGGTGGAGCTGTCCAGCCGGGGCGGCAAGTCGATGACGCGCTACTTCCCCGAGGTGGTCGAGCAGGCCCGCCGCCAGCTGCCCGAGCGGTGCGCGGTCGACGGCGAGCTGATCGTGATCCGGCGCGACGGGCCCGGCGGGCAGCCCCGGCTGGACTTCGAGCTGCTGGCCCAGCGCGTCCACCCGGCCGCGTCCCGGGTGAGGATGCTGGCCGAGACCACGCCGGCCGACTTCGTCGCCTTCGACCTGCTCGCCCTCGACGACGAGACGCTGCTCGACGAGCCCTATCCGCGGCGCCGGGCCCGGCTGGAGTCGGCGCTGGCCGGGGTCCGGCCGCCGGTGCACGTCACGCAGGTCACCACCGACGTCGACACCGCCCACCGCTGGTTCGACGTCTTCGAGGGCGCCGGCCTGGACGGCCTGATCGCCAAGCCGGCCGACCTGCCCTACGAGCCGGGCAAGCGGCTCATGTTCAAGGTCAAGCACGCCCGCACGGCCGACGTGGTGGTGGCCGGCTTCCGCTGGCACAAGTCCGGCCCGGTGGTCGGCTCGCTCCTACTCGGCCTCCACGACGACGACGGGGTCCTGCACCACGTCGGGGTGAGCGCGTCGTTCACGATGGCCCGCCGCGCGGAGCTGCTGGAGGAGCTGGAGCCCTACCGTGACGTCGGCGCCGACCACCCGTGGGTGCACGGCGACCACGAGCGCGGCCAGCGCCTCCCCGGCGGGGTGAGCCGCTGGACGGGCGCCCGCAACCTCGAGTGGGAGCCGCTGCGCCCCGAGCTGGTGGTCGAGGTCGGCTACGACGCCATGGAGGGCGACCGGTTCCGGCACACCGCCCGGTTCGTCCGCTGGCGGCCCGACCGCGAACCGCAATCCTGCCGCTACGACCAGCTCGACCGGCCCGTACGGTTCGATGTGGACCAGGTGCTGCGCGGCGATCCCACGGTGACCGTGGGGTCCGCCGCCGGTCCGGCGTAGCCTGGCCGTCGACCCGATCACGGAGGCTCGCTCGTGACCCGCACCCCCGACCGGATCCGCCGGTTCCGGCTCACCCTCGCCGGGCTGGCCGCCGCCGCGCTGGTCGCCGCAGGCTGCACCCTGCCGGCGATCGCGCCCCGGACGGAGGCCGGCGGCGAGGCCGCCGCCCCCGGCACGGCGCCCACCTGGCGGGCCTGCCCGGAGGTGGCCGAGGAGCTGGTCGGGCGCGGCGCGCCGGGCATGCGCTACGAGTGCGCGCGGATCAAGGTGCCGCGCGACTGGGGCCCGGGCACGGGCGCGGGTGGCGGGGCGACCGCCGGCCCGGGCGCCGGGCAGACCTTCGAGATCGCGCTGCTGCGGGCCCGGTCGACCAAGCAGCGCGACCGGATCGGCTCGCTGGTGATCAACCCGGGCGGGCCCGGCGGCTCCGGCGTGGACACCGCCGTCTACCTCTCCTTCGGCCCGAGCTTCGGCGGCCTGCCCGCCTCGATCACCGAGCGGTTCGACATCGTCGGCTTCGACCCGCGCGGGGTGTCCCGCTCCAGCCCGGTCAAGTGCATCCCCGACGCCCAGCTGGACGCCAGCTTCGGCTACGACCCCGACCCGGCGAGCCAGGAGTCGTTCGACGGCTTCGTCGCGCTCAGCCAGAAGATCGGGCGCGGCTGCGGCGACCGCTACGGCGACCAGCTGCCGCTCTACGGCACCGAGCAGGCCGCCCGGGACATGGACGCGGTCCGCGCCGCCGTCGGCGACGACAAGCTGACCTACCTCGGCTACTCCTACGGCACCCTGCTCGGGGCCACCTACGCCCAGCTCTACCCGCAGCGGGTGCGGGCGCTGGTCCTCGACGGCGCGGTCGACCCGCGACAGGGCCTGATCGCCGGCTCGGAGGGCCAGGCCAAGGGCTTCGAGCGGGCCTTCGGCAACTTCACCACGTGGTGCGCGGCCAACGCCGGGCGCTGCCCGATCGCCCCGGACGCCCGGGCCGCGGTCACCTCGGCGATCGACAAGGCGCGGGTGTCCCCGGCACGCGGCGACGACGGCCGGGAGGCCACCGCGGGCTGGGTCTTCTACGCGATCATCTCGTCGCTCTACACCGAGTCGGGGTGGCAGGAGCTGGCCGTCGCCATCGACAAGCTGGAGGGCGGCGACCCGGGCGACGTGTTCCGCCTCGCCGACGCGTACGCCGACCGGGACGCCGATGGGCACTACTCGAACATGTTCGACGCCAACCTGGCGGTCAACTGCGCCGACGAGGAGGAGAAGCCGAGTCGGGAGCGGATCCGGCAACTCCAGTCGCAGTGGCGGGCGAAGTACCCGCTGTTCGGGCCGGCCCTGGCCGTCGGCCTGCTCTCCTGCGCCGAGTGGCCCGGCGGTCGCGACCCGTACCCGACGGGCCGGGCCGACGGGGCGCCGCCGATCCTGGTGGTGGGCACCACCGGCGACCCCGCGACGCCCTACGAGCAGACCCCGGCGCTGGCCGCGATGCTGGGCGTGGGCCGGGTGCTCACCTGGGAGGGCGAGGGGCACACCGCGTACCCGCAGACCTCCTGCATCACCGAGGCGGTCGACGCCTACCTGATCGACCTGACCGTGCCCAGGGAGGGGCTGCGCTGCCCGGCCCGCTGACCGGCGAGGTGCGGGGCGAGCGACCGGACGAGTAGCCGTAGCCGACCGGCCCTCGACAGGTCAATCGGGACGGTCCGCCCGCACGTGAGCGCTGCCCGCCCATCGGTCCGGCTCACTGTGCCACGCTGGGCGGCATGAGTGACGTGATCTTCCGCGAGGCCGTCCGAGCCGACCTGCCCGCCGTGATCGCCCTGCTCGCCGACGACGTGCTCGGCAGGACCCGCGACTTCACGGAGGTCGACGCCGCGTACGAGAAGGCGTTCGCCGACATCGACGCCGACCCGCGCAACCAGCTGATCGTGGCCGACGCGGACGGTGAGCTGCTCGGCTGCATGCAGCTCACCTACATCCCCGGCCTGGGCCGGCACGGCGCGGAGCGGCAGCTGATCGAGGCGGTCCGGGTCCGCTCCGACCTGCGCGGGCGGGGCCTCGGCCGGCAGATGATCACCTGGGCGGTCGACCAGGCGAAGCAGCGTGGCTGCGCCCTGGTCCAGCTCACCACCGACAAGACCCGCCAGGACGCCCACCGCTTCTACGTCAACCTCGGCTTCCTCCCCACCCACGAGGGCATGAAACTCCCTCTGAGCCACGCCCCGGCGATCATGCAGTTGTGATGCCCCGCAAAAGGGGCGAAGCGGCGAACAACTCCCACCGCAACTGCATGATCGACGCGAGCGGGGCGGCGGAGCGGGCGGGCGGAGGGGGCGGGGGTCAGGTGGGGAGGAGGTGGCCGTCGCGGAGGGTGAGGACGCGGTCGGCGAGGTCGATCAGGGCCGGATCGTGGGTGGCGACCAGCGCGGTCATGCCCCGGGCGTGCACGACCGCCCGGAGCAGATCCATGATCGACCGGCCGGTCTCGGAGTCGAGTTGGCCGGTGGGCTCGTCGGCGATCAGCAGGTCCGGCTCGTTGGCCAGGGCCCGCGCCACCGCCACCCGCTGCTGCTGCCCGCCGGAGAGCTCGTACGGGCGCTGGCCCGCGTGCCCGCCGAGGCCCACCAGCTCGAGCAGCACCGCCACCCGCTCCTCCCGCTCGGCCGCCGGGACCCGTGCCAACCGCAGCGGTACGCCGACGTTCTCGGCGGCGGACAGGATCGGCACCAGCCCGAAGGTCTGGAACACGAAGCCGACCGTGCCGCGGCGCAGCTCCAGCAGCTCCTTCTCACCGGCGCCGGTGACGTCGTGCCCGGCGACCACCACCCGGCCCGAGTCGGGCCGGTCCAGCCCGCCCACCAGGTTCAGCAGGGTCGTCTTGCCCGCCCCGGAGCGACCGCGCACGGCCACCAGCTCGCCCCGCCCAGCCGAGAACGACACGTCCCGTACGGCGTGCACCGCGTGCTCGCCGCGGCCGAACGTGCGGCTGACCCCCTCCACCCGGACCACCTCGTCGGTGACCGTGGCGCCCGCCACCGCCCCGGCCGACCGGCCGTCCGACGTCACGTCGTGCTCGCTCATGATCCCGCCCCGCTGTGCTCGGCGCGGTCGACCGGATCGACCACGCGGTACCGACTGATGCCCCGTCCGCCCACGGCGACGGCCTTCCGCCCGCCCACCGCGACGGCTTCCCGACCGCGGTCCACGGCAATGCCCCGCCCGCTCACCGCGTCAACTCCTCGCCCGCTGTCAGCGGCGATGCGCCGACCGCTCACCGTGTCGTCTCCCGCTCGTCCTGCGGCCGGTCGCCCGGGCGCACCTCCACGTGGTCCGGCTCCAGGTTGAGCCGCACCCGGTCGCGCAGCGACAACGCGTCCACGAACGGCGCCGGCAGCTGCATCCGGCCGCTGCGGTCGAGCACGGCGTACTCCTCGCTTACCAGTTCGGTGCTGCCGTCGGCGCCGATCCGCGCGGTCCGGCGTACCTCGGAGGCGGTCCGGCCGTCGCGGATCGCGACGGTCCGGCGGACCTGGGTGGCCACGGCGTGGTCGTGGGTGACCACCACGATGGTGACGCCGAGCTCGGCGTTGATGGTGCGCAGCGCCCCGAAGACGTCGGCGCCGGTCGCCTCGTCCAGCTCACCGGTCGGCTCGTCGGCGAAGAGCACCTCGGGGTCGTTGGCCACCGCCACCGCCACCGCGCAGCGCTGCTGCTCGCCGCCGCTGAGCTGCCCGGGCCGCCGGTCGGCACAGTGACCGACCCCGACCAGGTCGAGCAGCTCCCGGGCCCGCTCGCGGTGGGCGCGCCGGCCGCCGCGCCGCCCGGCGAGCCGCATCGGCAGCTCGACGTTCTCCAGCGCGGTCAGGTACGGCAGCAGGTTGCGGCCGGTCTGCTGCCAGACGAAGCCGACCATGCTCCGCCGGTAGCTCAGTCGCCGCCGGGTGGAGAGGTTGAGCAGGTCGTAGTCGCCCACCCGGGCGATGCCGGCGGTGGGCGTGTCGAGCCCGGAGAGGATGTTCAGCAGCGTCGACTTGCCGGACCCGGAGGCGCCCACGATCGCCACCAGCTCGCCCCGGTCGATGACCAGGTCGAGCCCCTGCAACGCGACGACCTCCACCCCCTCGGTCTTGAAGATCCGGACCAGCCCGTCGCAGACGATGTGCCCGCGCAACCGGTCCCGGCCACCCGCCCGCTCGGCCGCACGCTGGGCGGCCCGCTGTTGCAGGGCGGCCAGGTCCGGCACGGCGGTGGTCTCCGCGGTAGCGGTCATTGTCAGTTCTCCTCTCCGAGCCGGAGCACCTCACCGAGGCGCATCCGGCGGTTGTTCAGGGCCTCGACGGCGACCGCGAAGCCGAGGGCGAGCGCACCGAGCGCGACGACCGCGGCCGCCAGGCCGGGCTCGAACGCCACCCGTACCTCGACCCCGTCGGTGAAGGCGGACAGGCCGAGCACCGGGGTGAGCAACAGCGGCAGGAGCGTGCCGACCAGCGCACCGGTCACCACCGAGACGCCCACCAGCGGGACCAGCTCCACCAGCAGCAGCCCGCGCCACTGGCGTCGGGACAGGCCGAGGGTGCGCAGCCGGGAGAGCACCTGCCCGCGCTCGCGGGCGCCGGCGAGCACCGTGAAGGCGATCGCGAGCAGGCCGAGCGCCGTCCCACCGGCGGCGCCGGCCGTGAAGCCGAAGGCGAGCACCCCGTTGGCGCCGCCCTCACCCACCTGCCGGCGGGTGTCCGCGAAGGTCAGCAACTCCACGCCGCGCGGGCGCTCCCGGCCGGTGACGGCCCCGCCGGTCTGGAAGCGGGACTGCCCCGCGTCGCCGGCCCGGCGCAGCGCCTCGCCGTCCAGGTCGTCGCCGGCCACCAGGAAGCCGGTCGGCACGGCGGCGTAGTCCCGCCGGGGCAGGGACTGCCAGGGCAGGACGACGAACCGGCTGCTCTCCGCGCGCAGCAGCGGGAAGCTCTCCGCCTGCCCGGCGACCCGGAACTCGTACCGCTGGCCCTGGGCGCTGACGAAGGCGGAGCCGTCGAGGCCGGCGTCGGCCAGCTCGGCGGCGACCGTCGGGGAGACCACCGCGGGTAGCGGGCCGCCTCCCCCGGCGGGGGCGAGCAGGGCCGCCGGCACGGTCACGTCGACGCCGGACTCGCGGACGATCCGGGCCAGGGCCGGACCGTCGACCATGAGTACGGTCACTCCGCCGAGCCGGGTCTCGGTGCCGATGGCGTCCTTCGCCAGGCGTTGGCCCGCCTCGTGCAGCACCGGACTCGCGGCGCGGACCCCCGGCAGCCGCTCCAGCTCGGCGCCCGTGTCCGGGGCGATCCGGTCCCCCAGGATCAGGGCGTCGGCGGGGACCACCCGGCTGGCGGCCCGGTCCCGGCTCGCCTCGATCCCGGCGGCCGTCACCGCGCAGAACGCCGCGGTCGCGATGGCCAGCACCACGACCACCAGCGGCACGGCGACGACGGACCGGCCGGCCCGGGCGGTGCCCAGGAAGGCGACGCTGCCCCGGGCCCGGGCCGCGAGCCGGCTGACCAGCCGCAGCGGCCACGGGTACAACCGCATCGCGACCACCGCCGCGGCGACGGCCAGCAGCACCGGCACGGAGACCAGCAGCGGGTCGACCTCGCCGGGGGTGAGGCCACGGCGGCGCAGCAGTACGACGGCGAGACCCGCGAGGACCAGCAGCCCCGCCTCCACCGTGAGGCGACGCGCGGAGGGGCGCGACCGGATCAGCTCGCGCCGACCGGCACCGCCCCTGGACGCGGCGAGGGTGGCCACCGGCAGCGCGAGGGCCACCAGGACGGTCGCGGCGACGGCGAACCACAGGGTCCCGCCCGGTGCC
The DNA here is from genome assembly GCF_040649055.1 of Micromonospora sp. NPDC049060. Taxonomy (NCBI): domain Bacteria; kingdom Bacillati; phylum Actinomycetota; class Actinomycetes; order Micromonosporales; family Micromonosporaceae; genus Micromonospora; species Micromonospora sp. NPDC049060. The sequence goes on along the minus strand of NZ_JBEZEV010000036.1, from coordinate 50,590 downwards.
CCCGGGGCGAGGCCACCGACCAGCCAGCCGAGCGCGCCGGCGGGCGGCACCACCAGCAGCGCCTCGGTCAGGCTGCGGCCCGCGCTCGTGGTGGCCGCCCCGCCCCGGGCCCGCAGCAGGGTGAACTCCGACCGGCGGCGGCGCACCAGCAGCCCGGCGGCCAGCACGACGAGGCCGGCCAGGGTGGCCAGTACGCCCGCGGCGATGACCCCGAGCACCGTCCGGGCGCTGTCCACCTCGGCGGCGAACTCCCCCAGCGGGAGGTCCAGCCCCTGCACGATGTTGCGGCCTTCCGCCTCCCGGGTCAGCTGCTGGAGTCCGTCGATCACCTGGTCCAGCTCGCGTGCGTCGATCCCGTCGGCGCCCATCCGGTAGCGCCAGCTGAACGCCAGCGGCCAGCCGGCGACGGCCTGACGGTTCAACGCGGCAGCGTCGACGACCCCCACGGCGATGAAGGGATCACCGTCCCCGGGCGGCTCGCCGACCCGCAGCAACGGCGGCAGGCCGTCCCAGAACCCGTCGGTGTCGTCGCGGGGCGCGAAGAGACCGACCACGTCGACAGTGGCGCGGGGCGGGGCAGTGGGCGAGACGGGTCCCGGCGCGGCGAGGGTGAGCCGGCTGCCGACCCGCAGGTTCAGCTGGCGGGCCACGTCGGCGGCCAGCGCCACCTGCACCGGCTCGCCCTCCGGCGCGTCGGCCGGCCAGCGCCCGTCGACAAGCGTGCCGGCCTCCGCCGTCCCGGACACGGCCCGCAGGCCGAGGTCGACCAGGAGGTTCTTCGCCGCCAGGTCCGGACCGACCACCCGGCTGGGCCTGGTCTCCGCGGTGAACCACCGCCGCTCGACCATCCGGCGTACGACCGGCGGCATCCCGGCCTCCAGCGTCGCCAGGTCGCCCTGGCGGGTGGCCACCGGGGAGCCGCCCTCGTTCGTCGGGACGAGCGGACCGGTCGAGTACGTCACGTCCCGCTGCTGCGCCGGCACGGTGCCCAGGTGCGCCCGCAGGCCCTGCTCGGCGTGCGCGTTGACGATCCTGGGCACGCCGCTGATGACAAGCGTGGCGACCAGCGTCAACGCCGCGAGGAGCAGGAACTGCCCGCCGTACGCCCGAATCCGGCGGGCCACCGCCCCGATGCTCACCACGCCCCGTCTCCGCTCCTTCTCGTCCCTACGCTCCACCCGGTCACCGGTCTCCCCCGATCCGCAGCTGCGCCACGGCCACCCGCTGCCGGATGCCGAGGGCGATGAACGCGCTGAAGGCGAGTGCCGCCAGCAGCAGGCCGAGCGCGGTCAGGCCGATGGGCAGCCAGGGCAGCACGAAGGCGGCCTCCGGCACCGGCCGGCCGGCGGACGGCGTGAGGATGACCAGCGGGGCCATGGTCGCGCCGACCGCGGCGCCCAGCAGCAGGCCCACGCCGACGCCGATCCCGGCCAGGAAGGTCTGCTCGGCCAGCAGCGCCCGGGCCAGCAGCCGGGGGCTCGCGCCGAGCGTGTGCAGCACGGCGAACTCCCCCAGCCGGTGCCGGGCGGTCGCCCAGACGTCGACGATCAGGCCGACCAGGGCCAGCAGCACCGAGCCGAGCGCCGCGGCGAGCAGCCCCGTGCGGGCCCCCTGCCAGTACGGGTCGCCGGCGGCCCGCTCGGCCACCTCCCGCCGGTCGAGCAGCGTGGCGCCGGTCAGGTCGGCCGCCGAGCGGGCCGCCTCGGCGTGGCCGGCGCCCTCGGTGCCCAGCCACCACTCCGGCACCGGCCGGACCCCACCCCGGTCCCGAATCAGCCAGTCCGCCGCCGCCGGCAGGTCCAGCAGCACACCCTCGCCGGCCGCGGACGGCACCGCGTCCAGCTCGCCGACCAGCGTGACCGGCAGCGTCGCGCCGGACAGCACGAGGTTGACCGTGTCGCCGACGCGCAGGCTCAACGCGTCGCGTACGGCCGGGGTCATCAGTGCGGGTACCGGCCGGTTCTCGCCGGCCGGCACCACGGCGAAGCGGCTCGGCGGCTGGAACGCGAACCGGCCGCCCTCGCGGTACTCGACCTCCCAGTCGGCCTTCAGCCCGGCGGCCGTGGCCGACGCACCGACCGGTTTGCCCTGGCCGTCGACGGCCACCCACCCGCCGTCCAGCGACGCCGGCCGGGCCGCGCCGTCGGCGCCGACCAGCCGCAGGTCCGACACCTCCAGGCGGTACGCCCGCCCGCGCGCGCTCCCGCCGTCGGCCTCGAAACCGGACAGTCGTAGGGCGCCCTCCCCGGCGGGGACGGCGACGGTGAACGGCGCCGGCCGGCCGTCGCTGCCGCTGCTGCCCGCCGGAAGCCGGAAGGCCAGCCCGTCCGCCCGGGTCAGCAGCACCCAGAGGCCGATCTGGTGCGGCGTGACGGCGTCGCGCACGGGGGTGCGTACCGTGCCGGTGAGCGACCGGGTGCCGGCGGGCAGTTCCAGCCCGCTCGGCGCGCCGCGCGCCCGGGTCAGCCGGTCGAGCAGTGCCGGCGCGGGCTCGTCGGTCAGCCTCTCGTTGAGTCGCAGCACGCCGGCAGCGGCCGCGGCGTCGAGGCTCACCACCGTCGTCGGCAGGTCGGCGCGGCCGAGGCGGATCTCGTCCCGCCAGGCCGGCAGCGCCTCGCGGACGCCGGGCAGCGCGGCGAGCTGACCGGCCCGACCGTCGGGTGCCGAGCCGGTGCGCTCGACGACCCGCAGGTCGGCGCCGATGGTGTGGTCGGCCTGGTCGGCCTGCGACAGCTCGCCCGTGGTCACCAGCGACCACGCCAGGGTGCTGCCGCCGACGGCGAGGGCGAGCAGCAGCACGGGGCCGGCGTGCGGGCGGCGCCCCGCCTGCCACATGCCGAACATGGTCGCGGTCCACGGTCTGCGGTCGACGAACCGCTCGGCGAACCGGGTCGCGGGCGGCAGCAGCCGCAACGCCACGACCGCGCCGGCCAGCACGCCCAGCGTCGGCGCCGCGACCAGCAGCGGGTCCACTCCGAGCCGGCCGGCCGCCCCGGCGACCGGCGACGAGTACTGGCGCAGCTGGGTCCAGGCCAGCACCGCGAAGCCGACCAGCACCAGGTCGAGGCTGGCCCGCTGGACGCTCGCGGCGCGGGTGGGCCGGGACCGGGCCGCCATGTCGGCGACGTAGGTGCCGGCCCCCCGCAACGTCGGGACGACCATCGCGACCAGGCAGCCGGCGGCGGTGGCGGCCGCGGCGGCCCAGATCAGCGTGGTGTTGCCGGCGGCGAGCGTCAGCGGGGTGGCGCCGCCGGTGCCCACGTGCCGCAGCGCCTCGCCGGCGATCAGGGGCCCCAGCACGCCGGCGGGCAGGACGACCAGGGCCGCCTCCCGGGCCGCCAGGCCGGCCAGTTGCCGCCGCGCGGCGCCCCGGGCCCGGAGCAGGGCGGTCTGGCCGCGCCGGTCCTCGTGCAGCAGGGCGGCGACGAGCACCAGCGCGTACCCGCCGAGGACGACGATCAGCAGCAGCGGGGTGGCCAGCGAGGAACGGCCCACCAGGTCGGCCCGGGTGACGCGGTCGAGGAGCCGGTCGATCGCCGTGACGGTCTGGCCGGAGGAGCCCAGCCCGGCCGCCTCGGGCACCTCGGCGAGGGCCGCGGTGAGCGCCTGCCGCACGTCGGACAGCCGGCCCGCGCCGGCCGCCGCCGCGAGGTCCGGCTCGACGACCCAGGACGCCGACACCGAGCCCGGGTACGTGGCGACGAAGTCCGCCGGGTCCAGCACGAACGGCCCGTACGAGGTGCCGGCGTCCGCGGCGCTGCCGGCCCCGACCCCGGGTGCCAGCCGCCAGTACGGGTCGGCCGCGTCGCGGGGCCGCCAGGTCCCGACGAGAACCACGGTGCTGGCCTCGTCGGACCGGCGGTCCAGCATCGGCACCCGGTCGCCGACGGTCATCCCGAGCGTGCCGGCGACCTTCTCCGGCAGGGTGACCTGTAGCGGCGAGGCTCCCGGGGCGGGCCAGGCGCCGCTGGTCAGCTCGGCGCGGCGGGGCAGGTCGTCGAGGGCCGCCAGGGTGGCGAAGACCGGGTCGTCGTCGCGGGCCACGGGGCCGAGGTCGCCGGTCAGCTCGCGGCCACCGCCGTAGCGGGCGGCGTCGACGGTGACCGGCGCGCCGCCGAGGCCGGCGGCGAACCCGTCGCGGACGGCCCGGTCCCGGGCGGCGAACTCGGCCGCGTCCCGGCCGGCCGTGCCGCTGACCAGGAGGCTGCGCTCCTCGAACGACGCCCCGCTGAGCAGGGCACGCTGGCCCGCCTCGACGGCCCGCCGGTTGTAGTCAGAAAGCCCGGTGACCAACGCGACCGCCACCAGGGCCGCGACCACCGCGGCGAGCAGCAGTCCACGCGCCTCGCGGGCCCGCCTCCACACCAGCTTCATCCGATGCCCTCCCCTGGCCCGCTGTCGGGCCGACGACCAGGGAGAGCGGTGACGTGGCGGGAAAGGTTCGCGCCCGTTACTTGATCGTTATCCGGAGGCGCCCGGCCGGTGGGCGGGGCCGGCGACCCGGCGAGGATGGCGCGGTGCGCGGATGTGCTTCGATCACCGGATGGAGATCGTTCTCACCGCCCTGATGGTGGCCGTCGTCGCGCTGCTCGCCGCCCAGTTGCCGGGCAGGACCGAGCAGGCGCGGACCGCGTACCGGCTCGCCGAGATCGAGCGCCGGCTCCGGCTGGTGATGGACCACCTGGGCGTCGTGGACGCCTCGCCCGTGCCGCCGGAGGTGGCACAGCACCTGGCCCGGGGCGACAAGATCAAGGCGATCGCCGCGTACCGGAAGGCGACCGGCGCGGACCTGCGCTCGGCCAAGGAGGCGGTGGAGGCGTACGGCGACCGCCGGTGACGGCGGGCACGCGTCCGGCCGGCGCCGACGGGACGGCGGCGTCGGGCGGGACGGCGGCGTCGGGCGGGCCGGTCAGCGGGGGCGGTCGCGGTCCTTGGAGGGCTGCACGCGTTTCGGCTCGCCGGGCATCTTCGGGTGGTCCGGCGGGTAGGGCATGTCGCCCTGGCCGGCGGTGTCGTCCCGGTCGGCCCACTCCAGCAGCGGGCTGATGTCCCACGCGGTGTCGTCGATGCCGGCGTGCGGATCGCCGCGCTCGGCCAGCCGGGCCGGGACGGTGCGCAGGTCGAAGTCGTCGGGGTCGACGTCGGGCAGCTCGTCCCAGGTGACCGGGGTGGACACGGTGGCCCGGGCGTTGGCCCGCAGCGAGTACGCGCAGGCGATCGTGCGGTCGCGGGCCATCTGGTTGTAGTCGACGAAGACGCGCTCGCCGCGCTGCTCCTTCCACCAGGCGGTGGTCACCAGCTCCGGCCGGCGCCGCTCCAGCTCGCGGGCCAGCGCGATGGTGGCCCGGCGCACCTCGGTGAACGTCCAGCGTGGCGCGATCCGCAGGTAGACGTGCACGCCACGGCCGCCGGAGGTCTTCGGCCAGCCGGTGACGCCCAGCTCGTCGAGGAGCCCGCGCAGCTCCCCGGCGGCGGAGACCGCGTCGGCGAAGTCGGTGCCGGGCTGCGGGTCGAAGTCGATGCGCAACTCGTCGGGGCGGTCGACGTCGGCGGCACGCACCGGCCACGGGTGGAACACGATGGTGCCCATCTGGGCGGCCCAGGCCACGTGGGCCAGGTCGGCCGGGCAGAGCTCGGCCGCGCTGCGACCGCTCGGGAAGCTGATCGTGGTCGTGCGCACCCAGGGCGGCACGCCCCGCGCGGGCACCCGCTTCTGGAAGAACGCCTCCCCCTCGACGCCCTCCGGGAAGCGCTGCAACGTGGTGGGACGCTCGCGCAGGGCGCGCATGATGCCGTCACCCACCGCGAGGTAGTAGTGGAAGACGTCGGCCTTGGTGAAGCCGCGCTGCGGGAAGATGACCCGGTCGGGGCTGGTCAGCCGGACGTCGTGCCCGGCCACCTCGATCAACTCGGCCGCAGCCTTCGTGCCACCCATTGCGCGACCATATGCCACACCCCCGACGTCCGACGTACCGTTGGCGGGTGAGTCTTGACGAGAGTGAACTGCCCCGTACCGAGGAAGAGTGGCGGGTCCGGCTCAGCCCGGAGGAGTTCCGGGTGCTGCGGGAGGCCGGCACCGAGCGCCCGTGGACCGGCGAGTACGTCGACACGAAGACGCCGGGGATGTACCACTGCCGGGCCTGCGGCGCGCAGCTCTACCCCAGCGACACGAAGTTCGACTCGCACTGCGGGTGGCCCAGCTTCGACGACGCGATCCCCGGCGCGGTCAAGGAGATCGAGGACCGCAGCCTGGGGATGAGCCGCACCGAGATCCGCTGCACCCGGTGCGACAGCCACCTGGGTCACGTCTTCCGGGGCGAGGGTTTCACCCCGAAGGACACCCGGCACTGCGTCAACTCCGTCTCCATCCGGCTGGAGCCGCGCGCCGACGCCTGACCCGGCGCCCGGGGTTCAGGCCGCCCGGGTCGGCGTCAGCCCGGCCATCAGCGAGACCTCGGCCGCACGCGAGCGCTCGACGCGGCCGGCGAAGTCCCGTACGCGCGGGTCGGCGCCGACCTTCTGGTGCGCCCGGGCCAGGTCGGCCGCCGCCTCCTGGTGCGGGACGAGCAGGCCGAGCAGGACGCGGTCGACCTCGCCGTCCGGGGCGGCCCGCAGGCGTGCCATGTCCTCGGCGGCGGTCCCGTGCTGTCCGTGGTCGTGCCGGCGGGCGGCCTCGGCGGCGGCCGGTCCGGCGTCGCGCAGCCAGCCGCGCATCGTGGCGAGTTCGTCGGTCTCGGTGACCTCGATGGCGGCGACGAGGGTGTGCAGCTTCCGGTCGGTCACCCGGTCGCGGCTGAGCCGCACCATCTCCAGCGTCTGCTCGGTGTGTGCCGCCAACATGGCCAGGAAGACCACGTCCAGGCCGTTCATCTCGGTCCGGCTGGCCGCGGCCGGCCCCGGCGGCGCGGGGGCGGACGACGCCGGGGCGGTCCGCGCGGCGCAGCCGGGGACGGTCAGCAGGACGGCGAGCAGGGCGACCGTGGGCAGCCGTCGCATGGCGTACTCCGATCCGGGAAGGGTGACGGGTGCGGGCGCCGGGGGACGGGCCGCACCCGTCCGGTCAGACCTGCGTCCAGAGCGCCGGCACGTGCGGCGGTTCCCAACCGGGGATCGCGGTGTGCGCCTGCCGGCAGCGGTACGCCAGCCCGCCGTAGGTGACCTGGTCGCCGACCTGGTAGGCCCGGCCCGCCGTCCAGCTGCCGCCCGGCGCGGGCGGGGTGGTCGGGGCGGCGGTGGGGGTCGGGGTGGGCGACGGGGCCGGCGGGGTCGGGCTCGGGGTGGGCGACGGGTTGCCGCCCCCGCCGACCTGGAGGTCGACGCAGGAGTAGAACGCGTTGGCGGTGTCCGCGATGTTCCACACGGCGAGGACCTTCTGCCGTCCCGGGTAGCCGCCCAGGTTGACGGTGTGCGAGACGGTGGCGCCGGGCTGCTGCCCGCCGCCGTTGAAGACGGCCACCCGGGTGCCGCCGATGAAGTACTCCCAGTTGCTGGTGGCGTGCCGGGCGGTGTTGGTCCAGGTGAAGGTGACGGAGCTGCCGACCGAGGTGGCGGGCCAGCCCCGGCTGTCGTCGTTGAGGACGGCGAACTGGGCGATCCCCGCGTGGCAGCTGCGCAGCCCCTTCGGCCCCTCGACGCTCTGCGGCTCGTACTTGATCTGCCCGCAGTCGGGGACCCGCCCCTGGGCGCAGAGCGCCTGGCGGCTCGGCGGGCCGGACACGTAGCCGTGGGCCTGGGCGGGCGCCGCGACGGCGAGTGCGGAGACGACGGCACCCGTCGCCACGAACGGGATGGTGATTCTTCGACGCATGGTGGCAGCTCCTTCGGACTTGAGCCTGGTGAGGTGCCACTCAACATAAATTAAAGCTTGTTAACAGTAAAGACTCCTGTCGATAGAAACATCGCGCCTTCTGCACACGCAGGGTGACCGTCAGAGCAGCAACAGGCTGCCCCGCTCGTCCACCCGGTCGGCGGACTCGTCGTCCAGCCAGACGCCACCGGTGGCGAGGTAGCGGAAGCGGTGCTCCCCCGGGCCGAGTCGTACGGTGACCGTCCGGGTGCCGTCCCGACGCGGGAGGAGTTCGTGCCGCCCCGGCTCCCAGCCGTTGAAGGAGCCGACCACGCTGACCGGGCCGGGCGGGGTGTCGCGGGGCAGGCTGAAGGTGACCCGTACCTGGTTGCTGAAGAGCTTGTTCCGCTTGATCATGTCGTGTTCCTCCGGGGTCGCGCGCGGTCACCCGGTACAACGCCCGACACGCCGGGGGCGACACGCCGCCACCCCGGAGTGACCTGGGCCGATCCGCCCGCCCGGCACGGTCCGGTTGCCGCACGATCGGGGAAACGTGTCGGCATTCGGGGGGTTCTGTCGTGGCGACGTGCGAGGTCTGCGGTAACGACTACTGGATGGCGTTCGAGGTGCGGACCGTCAGCGGCGACGTGCACACCTTCGACTGCTTCGAGTGCGCCGCGCACAAGCTGGCGCCGATCTGCGAGCACTGCCAGGTCAAGATCGTCGGGCACGGGGTGGAGGTGTCCGGCCGGTTCTTCTGCTGCGCGCACTGCGCCCGCGCGGAGGAGGGCGCCCGGGGCGCCGAGATCCGCGACGCGGTAGGCGCCCGCCCCGCCTGAGGCCGGCGGTCGGCCGGCCGCCGCCATGGCCGCCCGGTCGGCCGGGGCCACCGGCGGCACGCGGGGCAGCGGGGCGGCTGGCCCACGGGCCCGGCCTACCATCGGGGAGTGCCACAGCTCCCCGTACCGAGGACCGCCTCGTTCGCCGAACTCGACGCCCGCACCTTCCACGACCTGCTCCGGCTCCGGATCGACGTGTTCGTGGTGGAGCAGGCGTGTCCGTACCCGGAACTCGACGGGCGCGACGTCGAGCCGGGCACCCGTCACCTCTGGCTCGACGACGGCGGCGCGCTCCTGGCGTACCTGCGGATCCTCGCCGACCCGGGCGGCATGGCGCGGATCGGGCGGGTGGTGGTGGCGCCGAAGGCGCGCGGCGGCGGGCACGCGGGCCGGCTGATGGCCGCGGCGCTGGAGCTGGTCGGCGACCGCCCCTGCGTGCTGGAGGCCCAGTCCCACCTGGTCGGCCTCTACGCCCGCCACGGCTTCGCCGTCGCCGGCCCCGAGTACGTCGAGGACGGCATCCCGCACACCCCGATGCGCCGGGAAGGCATTGACCGAAGCCGATAAATATGGCAGCCTCCGGGCAGAGCCGTCGCGGAAGCCACGCAGCGCGCACGGGAGGGGCAACTCCCGGGCCGTCCGGGCGTCGTCGTCCGACCTCTCCTCCCGGGGGCTCCCCATGTCCACTCAACCTCGCACCTCCCGCCTGGCGTGGCTGCTCGCCGTCGCGGCGACCGCCGTGCTGCTGCTGACCACGGCCCTGGCCAACCCCGTGTCGGCGCACGGCTCCGTGGTGGACCCGGCGTCACGCAACTACGGCTGCTGGCAGCGCTGGGGCAGCGACTTCCAGAATCCCCGGATGGCCACCGAGGACCCGATGTGCTGGCAGGCCTGGCAGGCCAACCCGAACGCCATGTGGAACTGGAACGGCCTGTTCCGCGAGGGCGTCGCCGGCAACCACCAGGCCGCCATCCCCAACGGCCAGCTCTGCTCCGGCGGCCGGACCGAGGGCGGTCGCTACAACGCCCTCGACACGGTCGGCGCCTGGAAGACCGCCCCGGTCTCCAGCAACTTCCGGGTCCGCCTGTACGACCAGGCCAGTCACGGCGCGGACTACATCCGGGTGTACGTGACCAGGCAGGGCTTCGACGCGCTCACCGAGCCGCTGGGCTGGGACGACCTGGAACTGGTCGGCCAGATCGGCAACACCCCGGCGTCGGGGTGGAAGCCGGAGCCCACAGGCGTGTCCATCGAGATCCCGGCGAACGCGCCGGGGCGGACCGGGCGGCACGTCGTCTACACCATCTGGCAGGCCAGCCACCTCGACCAGTCGTACTACCTGTGCAGCGACGTCGACTTCTCCGGCGGGCCGACCAACCCGCCGCCGACGACGCCGCCGCCGACCACTCCCCCGCCCACCACGCCGCCGCCGACCACCCCGCCGCCCACGACCCCGCCGCCCACGACCCCGCCGCCGGCCGGGGCCTGCACGGCGACGTACCGGGTGACCGGGCAGTGGACCGGAGGCTTCCAGGGCGAGGTGACGGTGACCGCCGGTGGTGGGGCCGTCAAGGGCTGGTCCGTGACCTGGACCTACGCCAACGGCCAACAGGTCACGTCGGCGTGGAACGCGACCGTGACCACCAGCGGCACGCGGGTCGTCGCCCGCAACGCGGAGCACAACGGGTCGCTGGCCCCCGGGGCGAGCACCACGTTCGGCTTCCTCGGCTCGTGGTCCGGCACCAACAGCGTGCCGACACCCACCTGCACGACCGTGGTCTGATCCGCACCGGAACCCCGGCCGGGGTCGCAGCCCACTCCCTCCGGGCGCGACCCCGGCCGGCCCGCGTAGGCACCCTCGGGCCGCTGTCGACCTGCCCCACCGGTGAGACCGCCGCCGGGCCGCGCCGCCCCGCCCCACGGGGCAGCTCGACAGCGGCCGAAACGCCACCTCGCCACCGCCCGCCGGCGCGGCGGGCAGGCGTGCGTCAGACGAGGCCGTTGACGATGTCGGCGACCGAGCGGCGACGACCGGTGTAGAACGGGATCTCCTCCCGAACGTGCCGGCGAGCGCCGGAGGCCCGCAGGTCACGCATCAGGTCGACGATCCGGTGCAGCTCGTCGGCCTCGAACGCGAGCATCCACTCGTAGTCGCCGAGCGCGAACGAGGCGACCGTGTTGGCCCGCACGTCCGGGTAGCCGCGGGCCATCTTGCCGTGCTCGGCGAGCAGCTCGCGCCGCTCGGCGTCCGGCAGCAGGTACCACTCGTAGGAGCGGACGAACGGGTAGACGCAGACGTAGGAGCGCGCCTCCTCGCCGGCCAGGAACGCCGGGATGTGGCTCTTGTTGAACTCCGCCGGCCGGTGCAGCGCCATCTGCGACCAGACCGGGGTGAGCGCCCGACCCAGCGTCGTGCGGCGGAACCGCAGGTACGCGTCCTGGAGGTCGTCGCTGGACTCGGAGTGCCACCAGATCATCAGGTCGGCGTCGGCGCGCAGCCCCGAGACGTCGTACGTGCCGCGGACGACCACGTCCTTGCCGGCCAGCTCCGCGAAGAGCGCCTCGACCTCGCCGGTGACGTTGTCGCGCAGCGACGGCAGCGGGCTGGTGGCCCGGTACACCGACCACATCGTGTAGCGGATGCTGTCGTTGAGCTCCCGCAGCCGGGCCGCGTTGGTCTGCTCGGTCATGTCCCCGGTCCTCCCAGTGCTGTGATGATCTCCTCGGCCGCCGTCTCGCCGGAGCGGACGCAGATCGGGATGCCCACCCCGTCGTACCCGGCGCCGGCCAGGACCAGGGTCGGGTGGCTCGCCCGCAGGGCCGCCCGCGCGGCGGCCACCCGGTCGGCGTGCCCCGGGGTGTACTGCGGCAGCGACCCGCCCCAGCGCTGCACGTGGCCGGCGACCGGTGCGGGCAGCGGCACGCCGAGCACCGCCGACAACTCCCGGTGCACGGTGGCGGCCAGGTCCTCGTCGGTGCGCTGCACCTGCCGTTCCTCGCCGTAGCGGCCCACGGAGGCGCGGACGAGCGCCAGCCCGTCGGTGCGGCGCAGGTGGCCCCACTTGGTGGTGAAGAAGGTCGACGCCTTGATCAGCAGACCCTCGGTGCTCGGCACCAGGAAGCCGGACAGCTCCGGCAGTTCCGGCTCGGGCAGCGCCAGGGTGACAAGCGCGACGCTGGCGTAGTCCAGCCCGCCGACGCCCTCGGCCACCTGCGGGGCCGGGCCGCCGAGCAGCCGGGCCGCCGGGCGGGCCGGCACGGCCAGCACCACGGCGTCGACGTCGACCGACTCCGCCTCGCGGGTGGGGCCGACGGTCAGCCGCCACCCGGCACCGGTCGGGGTCAGCTCGCGCACCGCCGCGCCCCGCCGGATCGTCGCCCCGCTGGCCGCCGCCGCAGCCTCGACCAGCGTGCTGAGCCCGCCGGCCAGGGTGCCGAAGACCGGCGCCCCCGGCGCGCGGGGGGCCGCGGCCTGCGCGGCGCGCACCGCGCCCACCAGGGTGTGCTCCACCCGGGCGGACCGGGCCAGCGCGGGCATCGTGGTGGTCAGGGAGAGGTCGTCGGCCCGGCCGGCGTAGACGCCGCCGAGCATCGGGTCGACCAGCCGGTCGACCACCTCGTCACCGAACCGGGCCCGCACCAGCGCCCCGACGGAGACGTCCTCGTCCGTGCCGAGCAGCGGACGGCCGGCGTCGACGTCGGCGTCCGCCGCCGGCCGCGCGACCGTGGCCACCCGCTCCAGGTCCCCGGGTACGCCGACCAGCGTGCCGCCCGGGATCGGGCGCAGCCCACCGTCGACCAGGAGCGCGGCCTGCCCGACGGTGGGGTGCACGATCCGCTCGCCCAGGCCGAGCCGGCGGACCAGGGCCACGGCGGCGGACTCGCCCCCGGCCGGGTCGCGCATCAGGAACGACTCGGCGCCGAACTCCACAGGTGAGCCGGCCAGCTCCCCGGTGCGCAGTTTGCCGCCGAGCGCGCCGGACTGCTCGTACACCGTGATCTCGGTGCCGGCGGGAGCGCGGTCGCGCAACCGGACCGCGGCGGCCAGCCCGGCGATCCCGCCGCCGACCACCGCCACCCGCCACGGCGCCCGCATGCCGCTCAGCCCCGGTCGCCCGACTCGGCGGACAACTCGTGCACCAGGGCGACCACCCGGGTCAGCACGTCTGGGTCGGTCTCCGGCAGCACCCCGTGCCCCAGGTTGAACACGTGCCCGGGGGCGGCCCGGCCCTGCTCCAGGATCCGCCGCACCTCGGCCTCGACCACCGGCCACGGCGCGAACAGCACGCACGGGTCGAGGTTGCCCTGCACGGCCCGCTCCGGACCGATCCGCCGGGTCGCCGCGTCCAGCGGCGTACGCCAGTCGACGCCCACCACGTCGGCGCCGGCCTCGCCCATCGCGCCGAGCAGCTCGCCGGTGCCCACGCCGAAGTGGATCCGGGGCACGCCCGCGTCGGCCAGCCCGGCCAGCACGCCCGCCGAGTGCGGCAGCACGAAGCGGCGGTAGTCGGCCTCCGACAGCGCGCCGGCCCACGAGTCGAAGAGCTGCACCGCGGAGACCCCGGCGGCCACCTGCACCCGCAGGAACTCCAGCGTCACCTCGGCCAGCCGGCCGCAGAGCGCGTGCCACAGCTCCGGCTGGCCGTACATCATCGCCTTGGTCTTCGCGTGGGTCCGCGACGGGCCGCCCTCGACCAGGTAGCTGGCCAGGGTGAACGGCGCGCCGGCGAAGCCGATCAGCGGGGTGTCGCCCAGCTCGGCGACGAGCATCCGGACCGCCTCGTCCACGTACGACACGTCGTCGCGGGTGATCGGCCGGATCCGCTCCACGTCGGTCAGGGTGCGCACGGGCTCGGCGACCACCGGGCCGGTGCCGGGCACGATGTCCAGGTCCACCCCGGCGGCGGCGACCGGCACCACGATGTCGCTGAACAGGATCGCGGCGTCCACGCCGTGCCGGCGTACCGGCTGGAGCGTGATCTCGGTGACCAGGTCGGGGCGGCGGCAGGACTCCAGCATCGCCACGTTGGCCCTGATCGCGCGGTACTCCGGCAGCGACCGGCCGGCCTGGCGCATGAACCAGACGGGGGTGTGCGGGCCAGGCTGACGCCGGCAGGCCCGGACGAAGGGCGAGTCGGCCGGTCCGCCGGGGCGGGGGTCTTCGTCTCGGGCGTCGGCGCCCGTCGTCGTGGTGCTCATCGCGGCCATCGTGCCACGGGGGACGCGACCGGCAGCGGGCAGCGCCGCCTTTTGTGACCCGGGTCAGCCCGCTGGCGGCGGACACCCACGGGACACCCGCTCCGGGCGGTAGCGGCGGGACCGGCCGGGCGGTGGCGGCGGCCCCGGCCGGGCGGTAGCGGCGGGACCGGCCGGGCGGTAGCGGCGGGACCGGCCGGGCGGTAGCGGCGGGACCGGCCGGGCGGTAGCGGCGGGACCGGCCGGGCGGTGGCGGCGGCCCCGACGTCAGACGGCGTCGGCGCGCCTCTCGGGCAGGCGGGCGGCCGGCGGCATAGGCTGCCGGCATGGCCCCCCCGATCGCGCTCCCGGAGACCTTCGCCCGCGCGGTCACCGGGCTGCGGTCCGCGGCGCCCCGGTCGGAGATCGTGCTGGAGGAGGTCGGCGCGCCGCAGCGGCTCGCCCCGTACGCCTTCGCGCTCTCCGCCACCGTCCTGCGCGACGGCGAGGAGGTGGCCTCCGGGCGGCTCATCCTGCTGCACGACCCGGCCGGCCACGAGGCGTGGCAGGGCACCCTGCGGCTGGTCACCTACGTGACGGCGGAGCTGGAGGTCGACCTGGCCGCCGACCCGCTGCTGCCGGGGGTGGGCTGGACGTGGCTGACCGACGCGCTCGAGGCGCAGGACGCGGAGCACCGGGCGATCGGCGGCACCATCACCCAGACCATGTCGACGCGCTTCGGCGACCTGGCCGGGCCGCCCGCCGCCGGCGACATCGAGATCCGCGCCTCCTGGACGCCTGTCGACGACGACCTCGCCCCGCACCTGCTGGCCTGGTGCGCGCTGCTGGCCTCGACCGCCGGGCTTCCCCCGCCCGGGGTGACCGCGCTGCCGGAGCGTCGCCCCGCTGGCGCGGCCTGACCCCGCGACGGGTCACCTCACAGATACTTCTCGGCCTCGTTGCAGACCTTGTCCATGCCCTGGATGGCCCTGTCGTAGGCCGCCTTGTTGCCGTTCGCCGCCGCGGCGAGCGCGGTGGTGAGCTTGTCGAGGCAGTTGGCGATGACCTTCTTCTGCCGGGCCTGCTCGTCCCGGTCGTTGCGGGTGCCGGTGAGGTCCTGCTCGGTGTCGCCGAGCTTGTCCCGGACCGCCTGGAGGTCGGTCTTGAGCTTCTCGATCTCCTTGCCGTTCGCCGTGATGGTGCCGTCGCGCTGGCTGACCTCGCTGGCCATCTTCTTCTCGGTCCGGTCCAGCTCGTTGGTGGTCGACACGAACAGGCCGGTCATCACCCCGCCGAGGACGAAGAGCAGCCCGGCCACGACCGCCAGGACGAGCACCTTGTGGCTCTTGCGGGGGCCGCCGGGCGCGGGGGCGCCGAAGGGCGGGGCGGAGCCGGGCGGGGCGGACATCGGCTGTCCGAAGGCCGGGCCGGAGGCCGGGGGGACCGACATCGGCTGCCCGAAGGCCGGCCCGCCGGAGGCCTGACCGGCGTGGGGCGACGCGCTGCCGGGGCCGTAGCCGGGCGACGCCGGCGGAGCCGACTGCGGGTAGCCGGAGGGCCCGGCCGGCGGCGCGGACTGCGGGTAGCCGGCGGACGGGGCCGGGTTGTACTGCTGCGGCGCCGGGGCGTACTGCTGGCCGGCGTCCTGCTGTTCGGGCGTGTACGGGCGCGGGCTGCCGTAGGTGGTGCCGTGCGGGGCGCCGCCCGACGGCGGCTGACCGGGCGCGGCCGGCGGGTACGGCGGGTAGCCCTCCGGCCCGGTCGGTGGCTGGGACATGTCGTTCTACCTCCACGGGTGCTGGTCCGGGCGCGTGAGCGGCCGGGCCGAGGGGGTGGGTTGGGCGCTGACGGGGTCAGCAGATCTTGAAACCGTCGCAGGCGACCTTGATGGGTACGGCGAGACCGATCCCCTCGGCGTTGCGGGCCTTGGCGGTGGCGATGCCGACGACCTGCTTGCTGCCGTTGATGACCGGGCCGCCCGAGTTGCCGGGGTTGATCGGGGCGTCGAACTGGATGACCGGGCCCTCGCCGCCGCCGGCCTCGCGGAAGGCGCTCACCACGCCGGTGGTGACGCTGTCCTCCAGGCCGAGCGGCGCGCCGACGACCACGATCTGCTGCCCGGACTTCACCGCGGCGGGCGCCGCGACCAGGCCGGTGAACTTGCCGTTGGTCCGCAGGTGGGCGACGTCGTTGGCCTCGTCGACGCGCACGATGGTCGCCGGGAAGCGCTGGTCGGTGCGCTCCAGGAAGACCTCCCGCTCGCCGGTCTGCCAGAGCGCGTCCACCACGTGGTAGTTGGTGAACAGGTTGGTGCCCCCGCCCGCGGCCGGCTTGCCGATCGCGAAGGCGGTGCCGGTGGAGTTGCCGGCCCGGACGCGGAACACGCTGGGCAGCACGGCGCTGGCCACGGCCTCCGGGTTGAACGCGGCGCCGGCCTGCTTCTCCAGCGCCCCCGCCCGGGACTCCAGGCCGTCGAGCCGGGTGCCGTCGGCCGCCTGCGCCGCCGCCACCCTGCTGTCGGTGTCGCCAAGCCGGTTCGAGAGCCGGTTGATCTGGTACGCCTGCACGCCCGTCACCACGGCCAGCAGGCCGGCGAGCACGAGCGCGGTGACGGTGAGCCCGCGCCCCTTCGTCGCCGGCACCGGCCCGGCGGGGTACGGCTGGCCCGGCCCGGGGCCCTGGGGGTGGCCGTGGGCGGACGGCTGGCCGGGGACACCCGGCGGCGTCGACCCGGACGCGGGGGGCCAGCCGGGCCCCGGGGTGGCCCCGGGCGGCGTCGACGGGCCCGGGGTGGTGGACGGCGCGCCGCCGTGTCCCCAGCCGCCGGCGGCGGGCGCGGCGGGGGCGGGCGCGTTGGCCGGGGCCGCGCCCCACTGGCCCGGCTGCGCCGGCGGCGACCAGGCGGGGCGGGGGGCCGTGGGCTGCCCGGGGGCGCCCGGCGGCAGGTACGCGGAGCCGACCGGCTCGATCCGGGGCGGCAGTGGCCCGGGGCGGGCCGTCCCCGGCGGGAACCCGCCGTCACCCGGTCCCGCCGGGCCCTTGTCCGCCGACCCGTAGCCAGTCATGATCGCCTTGCCCTCCCCGTAGACGCCCCGCTCCGCACGCGGACCCTGATGATGCCGTACCCGCGCAACGGCCCGATGGACCGTACCTGCGTCAACGGGCTTTGTCTTCCCCTATGTCCGGCCCCGGAAGGACATCCGGCGGTCGCCCGGCGACACACACCGGACCGGCTTCACCCACCGCGTCGTGTCGCGCACTAGGGTTGTCAGGTGACCGACGAACCACCCCTGCGCCGTCGGCCCGCCGAAAGCCGTACGGGAAACGATGCGCACCACCCGCCGTCGGCCCGACCGGAGCCGGAGGCCGCGGGGACCGAACCGACCGCCGACGGGCCCGTTCCGCTGACCGCCCCGCGCGAGGGCACACCCCAGCCGGCGGCGACACCCGGCGAGCTGGACGACGTCGTGGCCCGCTTCGCCGCAGGCACCGGCCCCGTCGCCCTCGACGCCGAGCGCGCCTCCGGCTACCGCTACAGCCAGCGGGCCTACCTGGTGCAGCTGCGCCGGGCCGGTTCCGGCACGGCGCTGATCGACCCGCTGCCGCTGCCCGACCTGAGCGCCCTCGACACGGTGATCGGCGAGGCCGAGTGGGTGCTGCACGCCGCCAGCCAGGACCTGCCCTGCCTGGCCGAGCTGGGGCTGCGGCCCCGCCGGCTGTTCGACACCGAACTGGCCGCCCGGCTGGCCGGATTCGAGCGGGTCGGCCTCGCCGCGCTGACCGAGCAGCTACTCGGCTACAGCCTGGAGAAGCACCACTCGGCGGCCGACTGGTCGAGCCGCCCGCTGCCGGAGTCCTGGCTGACCTACGCCGCGCTCGACGTGGAGATGCTTGTCGACCTGCGCGACGCGCTCGACGAGGAGCTGGCCCGGCAGGGCAAGTCCGCGTGGGCGGCGGAGGAGTTCGCCGCGCTGGTGCGCACCGGCGCCCGGCCGCCGAGGGTGCGGGCCGAGCCGTGGCGCCGCACGTCCGGCATCCACCGGGTGCGCGGCGCGCGGGCCCAGGCCCGCGTCCGTTCCCTCTGGTACGCGCGGGACCAGATCGCCGCGCGGCGCGACGCCGCCCCGGGGCGGGTGCTGCCGGACTCGGCCATCGTCGCGGCGGCGGAGCTGGATCCGAGGGACGAGAAGACCCTGCTCACCCTGCCCGGCTTCGGTGGCCGCTCGGTGCGCCGGCTGGCCCGCACCTGGCTCGCCGCGCTCGACGACGCGCGGCATCTGCCCGAGGACGCGCTGCCGGTCGCCCCGACGGTCGAGGGTCCCCCGCCGCCGCACCGCTGGGCGGAACGGGACCCGGTGGCGGCGGCCCGGCTGGCCCGCTGCCGGGAGGTGGTGGTCCGGATCGCCGGCGCGCACCAGCTGCCGCCGGAGAACCTGATCGCCCCCGACTCGATCCGCCGGCTGGCGTGGGTGCCCCCGGAGGAGGTCACGGAGGCGGCCGTCGCGGAGACCCTCCGGGGTTTCAACGCCCGCGAGTGGCAGATCGCCCTGCTCCTTCCCGCCCTCACGGAGGCCCTCACCGATCCGCCCCCCGCCCCTTGACCCGGCGGTGTGGGGTGGGCCACACGGGGGCGGGTGCCAGTGTTGGTTACTGGCGAGTAGCATCCGGAGGAACACGCCCGTGCCGGCGACCTTCGTCCGGTCCGTAGTGCCGCCTGCCGGCACCCAGGCCGGATCAGGTCGAAGAGGAGGCTCAAGTGCCCCGTGAAGTTCGGGATGTCGTCTTCGTCGACGGCGTCCGTACCCCGTTCGGCAAGGCGGGTGGCATGTACGCCAACACCCGCGCCGACGACCTGGTGATCCGCTGCATCCGCGAGCTGCTGCGCCGTAACCCGCAGCTGCCGCCGGAGCGGGTCGAGGAGGTCGCGATCGCCGCCACCACCCAGATCGGCGACCAGGGCCTGACCATCGGCCGGACCGCCGCCCTGCTGGCGGGCCTGCCCAAGACCGTCCCCGGCTTCGCGATCGACCGGATGTGCGCCGGCGCCATGACCGCGGTGACCACCGTCGCCAGCGGCATCGCCATGGGCGCCTACGACGTCGCGATCGCCGGCGGCGTCGAGCACATGGGCCGCCACCCGATGGGCGAGGGCGTCGACCCCAACCCGCGGATCGTCGCCGAGAAGCTCGTCGACCCGTCCGCGCTGGTCATGGGCGCGACCGCGGAGAACCTGCACGACCGGGTCCCGCACATCACCAAGGCGCGCACCGACGCGTTCGCGCTCGCCTCGCAGCAGAAGACCGCCAAGGCGTACGCCAACGGCAAGCTCCAGGACGACCTGGTGTCCGTGGCGGTCCGCGACGAGGAGAACGCCTGGGGCATGGCCACTGTCGACGAGGCCCCCCGGGACACCTCGCTGGAGAAGCTCGCCACCCTGAAGACCCCGTTCCGCCCGCACGGCAAGGTGACCGCGGGCAACGCGGCCGGTCTGAACGACGGCGCCACCGCCAGCCTGCTCGCCTCCGAGGACGTGGCCCGCGAGCTGGGCCTGCCGGTCGCCATGCGGCTGGTGTCGTTCGGCTTCGTCGGCGTCGAGCCCGAGGTGATGGGCGTCGGCCCGATCCCGTCGACGGAGAAGGCGCTGCGCCTCGCCGGCCTGACCATCGACGACATCGGCCTGTTCGAGCTGAACGAGGCGTTCGCCGTGCAGGTGCTCGCCTTCCTCGACCACTTCGGCATCGCCGACGACGACCCGCGGGTCAACCCGTGGGGCGGCGCGATCGCCATCGGCCACCCGCTCGCCTCCTCGGGCGTGCGGCTGATGACCCAGCTCGCCCGGCAGTTCGCCGAGCACCCCGAGGTCCGCTACGGCGTCACCGCCATGTGCATCGGCATCGGCATGGGCGGCACGGTCATCTGGGAGAACCCGCACTGGGAGGGTGGAGACAAGTGAGCGCGCTCGCCGCACCGAACGAGGTCGTCACCCGGGCGCTGCTGCGCCAGGTGAACGTACCGGGGCTGGACCGGCCGGCCGCCCTGATCACCCTCGACAACGGCTTCGACCACACCAAGCCCAACAGCTTCGGCCCGGGCGGCCTGACCAGCCTGGACGAGGCGATCACCGCCGCCCTGGCCGCGAACCCGGCGTTCGTCGCGGTCACCGGCAAGCCGTACGTCTTCTGCGTGGGCGCGGACCTCACCAGCCTCCCGCAGCTCGCCGACCGCGAGCAGGCCCTGGAGATCGGGCGGCTCGGCCACCGGGTCTTCGCCCGGCTCAAGGACAGCGAGGTCCCGACCTTCGCCTTCGTCAACGGCGCGGCGATGGGTGGCGGCCTGGAGCTGGCGCTGCACTGCCACTACCGGACGCTCTCCGGCGGTGCGGCGGCGCTGGCCCTGCCCGAGGTCTTCCTCGGCCTCGTCCCGGGCTGGGGCGGCACCCAGCTGCTGCCGAACCTGATCGGCATCCCGGCGGCGACCCAGGTGATCATCCAGAACCCGCTGATGCAGAACAAGATGCTCAAGCCGAAGCAGGCCGCCGAGATGGGCATCGCGGACGTGCTGCTGGAGCCGGCGGACTTCCTGGAGCGGTCCCTGGAGTGGGCGGCCGGCGTCGTCCGGGGCGAGGTCACCGTGACCCGGCCCGAGGTCGACAAGGACATGTGGGCGGGCGTGCTCTACTTCGCCCGGCAGACCCTCGACCAGCGGCTGCACGGCGCGGTCCCGGCCGCGTACAAGGCGCTGGACCTGCTGGAGACGGCGAAGGACGCCGACTTCGCCACCGGCACCGCCGCCGAGGACGAGGCCCTCGCGGACCTGGTCTTCTCCGAGGAGCTGCGCAGCGGCCTCTACGCGTTCGACCTGGCGCAGCGGCGGGCCAAGCGGCCGGCCGGCGCGCCGGACAAGGGGCTGGCCCGCCCGGTCACCAAGGTGGGCATCGTCGGCGCCGGCCTGATGGCCAGCCAGCTCGCCCTGCTCTTCGCCCGCCGCCTCCAGGTGCCGGTCGTCATGACCGACCTGGACCAGGCCCGGGTCGACAAGGGCGTCGGCTACGTGCACACCCAGATCGAGAAGGCCGTCAGCAAGGGCCGGATGGACAAGGGCACGGCCGCCAAGCTGTACGGCCTGGTCAGCGGCTCTGTCGACAAGGGCGCCTTCGCCGATGCCGACTTCGTCATCGAGGCGGTCTTCGAGGATCTCGCCGTCAAGAAGCAGGTCTGGGCCGAGCTGGAGAAGATCGTCAAGCCGGAGGCGGTGCTTGCCACCAACACCTCCTCCCTGTCGATCACGGCGATGGCCGAGGAGCTGGAGCACCCCGAGCGGGTGGTCGGCTTCCACTTCTTCAACCCGGTCGCGGTGCTGCCGCTGCTGGAGATCGTCCGGGGCGAGCGCACCGACGACGCCACGCTCGCCACCGCGTTCGCGGTCGGCAAGCAGCTGAAGAAGTCCTCCGTGCTGGTCTCCGACGCCCCGGCGTTCGTGGTCAACCGGCTGCTCACCCGCTTCCTCGGCACCGTCTTCGCCGCCGTGGACGCGGGCACCCCGCTGGACGTGGCCAACAGCGCGCTGGACCCGCTGGGCCTGCCGATGCGCCCGCTCGCCCTGCTCCAGCTCGTCGGGCCGGCCGTCGCCTACCACGTGGGCGGCACCCTGCACGCCGCGTTCCCGGACCGCTTCGGCGTGAGCGAGAACCTCAAGCGGATCGCCGACTCCGGTCAGCCGATCGTCGTCGACGACCAGATCAACGACGAGGTGGCCAAGCTGCTCGTGGTGGGCGACCAGCCGCTGACCGCCGAGCAGGTGCGCCAGAACGCGCTCGACGCGCTGGCGCAGGAGATCCGGCTCATGCTCGACGAGGGCGTCGTCGCCGAGGCGCAGGACATCGACCTGTGCATGATCCTCGGCGCGGGTTGGCCGTTCCACCTGGGCGGCATCACGCCGTACCTGGACCGGACCGGCACCTCGGAGCGGGTCACCGGCCAGCGGTTCCTGCCGCACGGGGTGGCCAGCCTCCCCGCCTGATCCACACCGCCCCCCGCGTTCGCGGTGGTTGCCCCGTCCAGCTTGGATGGAGGTGGCCACCGCGTTCGTCGTTGCGGCCGATACGGTCGGGGTCGGGACAGCGGTAGCGTGCCGTGGCTGGCTACGATCACCCGTTCGCACCCTCGCCTGGAGCTGATCATGTCCTCACCGCCGGTCGATCCCTGGTCCGGGCAGCCGGAGCACGACGCCCACTACGACTTCCATCCGCCGCGACCGGACGGTTACCCGGCACCGCTTGCGGATGGCTGGGCCTCCCCGCCGGGCGGGCAGCCGCCGGCGGGTGGCGGCTGGCCCACCACACCGCACCCCCACCCCCCGCAGGCCCAGCCGCACCCCGGACCCACCTCCGCCCAGCCGTACCCGGGGCCCACGTCCGCCCAGCCGTACCCGGGGCCCACCTCGGGCCAGCCGTACCCCGGTCCCACGTCGGCCCAGCCGCACCCCACCCAGCCGTACGGTGGCTATCCCGTGACGCCGCAGGGCGGGTTCCCGGCCAGCCCGTACGCCGGCTACCCGCCGCCCCCTCCCGGCGCGGGCCGACCGGCGAGGCCCCACCAGCTGGTGCTGTCCCTCGGCATCGTCGGGCTGCTGGTGCTCTGCCTCGGCGGAGGTGGCATCGCCTTCCTCGCGTACGAGGGCGATCAGGGCGCCGACCCCAGGCCCACGCCGACCGCGTCCCCGACCGCGGCGGCGCCGAGCGCCACGCCGAGCGCCGACACCTCGTCCGAAGCCTCCCCGTCGCCGGAGTCCAGCGACGCCCCGCAGATCAGGGTCGTCACGCCGGAGACCCTCGGGGGCCGTCCGAAGAGCACCGAGCCGACCCTGCGGAAGGCCGCCGACGACATGGTCCGCGAGCTGCGGTCCTCGGTACGCGGCGAGACCGGCGTCGCCGGTGCCTTCTACGGCAGCGCCGACGAGCGAAACATGGTCATGGTGATCGCCGCCAGCACCTTCGTGCTCAACCCGGAACGGGAGCTCGACGACGCGGTCAAGGGCATCTCGAAGGACCTGGCCGTCAAGCGGTTGACCACCATCGCGCCCGGGCCGCTCGGCGGCCTGGCCAAGTGCGGCGACGGCGAGTCGGCCGGCGTGCCGCTGGGCGTCTGCGCGTGGGCCGACCACGGCAGCGTCGGGCTCATCGTGATGTTCTTCTCCTCCTCGGCGGCCACGGCGGCGGAGTTCGTCGCCTTCCGCAGCCAGATCGAGCAGAAGTACTGACCGGCACCCGCCCGGTGCGCGCCGCCGTCCACGACCGACGCGGGGCGTCGGGCGTGGCCGGGGCCGCACGAATCACCATCTCCCTCGCGCAGACCCGGAGCTGACCGATGTCCTACCCACCCGCCAACTCCTACCCGCCGCCGGACGGCGGGGGCGGCCCGTACGGCTCGTACCCGCCGCCACAGCCCGGCGGATACGGGCCGCCACCGGCACAGCCCGGCGGATACGGACCGCCGCCGTCGCAGGTTGGCGGGTACGGACCACCGCCGGCACAACCCGGCGGGTACGGACCACCGTCCCAAGCCGGCGGGTACGGACCGCAGGCCGGCGCGTACGGGCCACCGCCCTCGCAGCCCGGCGGGTACGGGCCGCCGCCGTACGGGGGCGGGTCGGGGGCGTACGGCGGCCCGCCGGCGCCGCGGAAGTCGAACGCCGGCAAGATCGTGCTGATCTCGCTCGCCGTGGTGCTGGTGCTCTGCCTGGGCGGCGCGGCGATCGTCGCCTTCGCCGTCAAGGACGACGTGAAGGAGACCGTCGACGCCACCCGGACCCGGGTCGTCGCGCCGGCGACCCTCGCCGGGCGGCCCAGGGCGACGGACCCGACCCTCCAGGCCGGCGCCCGGGAGCTCGAGGCGGAACTCAACAAGACGATCCCCGGCGCCAGCAGCACCGTCGGCGAGTTCTACGGCACCCTCAACGGCAAAGACCTCGTGATGATCGCCGCCGCGTCCGGCTTGAACCCGGACCCGGCCAAGACGCTCGAGGACACCATCAGGGGCGCGCGCACCAGCGACGTGCGGCTGGGCGAGATGAAGACCGTGGATCCGGGGCCGCTCGGCGGCGAGGCCAAGTGCGGCGACGCCAAGGCGCAGGACGTGCCGCTCGGCGTCTGCGTGTGGAGCGACAAGGGCAGCGTCGGCATGGTCATCGTCTACTTCAAGACGGGCCAGCAGGCCCACGCCGAGTTCGCCACCATCCGGGGACAGGTCGAGCAGAAGTCCTGACCCGTACGGCAGCGCGGGGGCCCGCCCACGACGGTGGACGGGCCCCTTTCGCGTCAGCCCGCCGTGGCGGCCCGCTCGGCGGCGCTGCGCAGCACGCAGAACTCGTTGCCCTCCGGGTCGGCGAGCACCACCCAGCCCGAACCGTCGGGGCGGCGCTGGTCGGCGACCTGGGTGGCACCGATGCCCACCAGGCGCGCGACCTCCTCGTCCCGGGTCCGGTCCGTGGGCTCCAGGTCGAGGTGGAGGCGGTTCTTCACCTCCTTGCCGTCCGGCACCGCGACGAAGAGCACCTCCGGTCCTCCCGGGGGCAGCAGCATGGCCTCCGGGTCGCCGGGGAAGTCGTCCGGCTGGCGGGGGCAGTCGAAGACCTGCGCCCAGAAGCCGGACAGCGCGTACGTGTCGCGGCAGTCGATGCAGACGTTGTGGATCCGTGCGCTCACGGGTGTTCCTCCTCGATGGTCGTACCCGCCCGCTCCGTCGCGCCGACGCCGAGCATCCGCTCGGCCTCCCGCGTTCGGGTCCGGCCGGCCGGTTCGAGACGGAAGCGCGCCCGGTCCTTCACCGACCCGGCCACGGGGACCTGTGGGAAGAAGACGTGCGGGGTGGTGCCGTCCGGCGCTGGCAGCGCCGCCTCCGGACCGCCGGGGGCGTCGTCGGCGTGCCGGGCGTACCCGGGCAGCGCCGGCCAGGAGCCGGAGAGGGCGTAGGTGTCGTGACAGTCGAAACTGCTGTTGTGGATCCGTGGATACACGGAGTTCCTCCGCTGGGGATGAGGCGCCCCGCGTGCGTGAGGGTCAGCCGGCGAGACGGGGCGCGGAGATCATGACGGTGAACATCGACGCACCCCCCTCCGGTTCTCGAGCTGACGCCGTGATCCTTCCATCGGGCCCGTACTCCCCGCAACCCCGGGGTGGCCCGTCACCGCCGGGCGGCCGGCTCCTGGGCGGTGACCGCCGGGGCCGCCTCCGCCGCCGGCAGGGTCACCGTGACCTCCAGCCCGCCACCGGTCTGGGCGACCACCTTCACGGTGCCGCCGTGCGCGTCGCAGACCGCCCGCACGATCGAGAGCCCGAGGCCGGAGCCGCGCGCGCCGGTACGCTCCCGGCCGCCGCGCCGGAACGGCTCGAACAGGCCGGGCACGTCGGCCTGGTCCACCTCGAAACCGGTGTTGCCCACCACCAGCCACGACCGGCACCCGTCCGACCCGGTACGCACCCAGACCCGGCCGTGCAGGTGGTTGTAGCGGATCGCGTTCTCGATCAGGTTGCCGGCCAGCCGGTCCAGCAGCCCGGGATCGCCGACGACCGGCGCTGACTCCAGCGAGGTCTGCACCCGCAGCTTGATCCGCTCGACCTCCCGGCGTACCGCCGACAGGGCGTTGGCGGTGCCGGCGGCGAGGTCGCACTCGGTGCGGCGGCCCAGCCGGCGACCCGCCTGGGCCTCGCTGCGGGCGAGCACCAGCAGGGCGTCGACCAGCCCGTTGGCCCGCTCGGAGGCGTCCCGGACCACGGTGGCCATCCGGCGGTACTCGGCGGCGTCCGCCTCGTCGTCGCTGAGCGTCACGTCGATCTCGGTACGCATCACCGCGAGGGGGGTCCGCAGCTCGTGCGAGGCGTTGGCCACGAAGCGCTTCTGCGCCTCGAACGCGGCGGCGATGCGGTCCAGCATCTCGTCGAAGGTCTCCGCCAGCTCGGCCACCTCGTCGTCGGCGCCCGAATAGCCGATCCGCTGGTCCAGGGTGGTCTCGCCCAACCGGCGGGCGGTGGCGGTGACCTGGTGCAGCGGGCGCAGCGCCCGGCCGGCGACCGCGTACGCGCCGGCCACCCCGACGACGCTGATCGCCAGCAGCGCCACCAGGCCCTTGACCAGCAGCTCCGCGCTGGCGGCGTCGACCAGTTGGCGCTGCCACTGCGCGGCGTCCAGCGACCGGCCGTCCGCCAGCACCACCACGGTGCCGGGCAGCAGCTCGTCGGTCGGGCGCAGCGCGTCGCGGACCAGCAGCCAGGCCAGCAGCACCAGGATCGCGCCCGCGCCGACAAGCAGCACCCCGTTGAGCAGGGTCAGCCGCAGCCGCAGCGTGGGCCGCAGCCGGGCCCGCCGGTTCGCGGCACCAGCCTTCGTCCGCGACTGCGGGGCTCGCAGGACCGGCTCACTCCTCGCGCTCACAGCGCCACCTTCGTTCGCGACTGCGGGGCTCGCAAACCCGGCTCACTCCTCACGCTCACAGCGCCCCCGCCCCCGCCTCCGCCGTGCGGTAGCCCGCACCGACCACCGTCTCGATCAGCGGCGGGTCGCCGAGCTTCTTGCGCAGCGTCATCACGGTGACCCGGACGATCGTGGTGAACGGATCGGTGTTGGCGTCCCAGACCCGTTCCAGCAGCTCCTCGCTGGAGACCACCGCGCCGCGCGCCTTGAGCAGCTCGCAGAGCACGCCGAACTCCTTGTTGGTCAGGTCGACCGGCTGGCCGCTGCGGGTGGCCACCCGGCGGGCCGGGTCGAGGACCAGGTCGGCGAGTTCGAGCACCGGCGGCGCGGCCGGGGTGGCCCGCCGGCCGAGCGCCTGCACCCGGGCGACCAGCTCGTCGAAGGCGAACGGCTTCGGCAGGTAGTCGTCCGCGCCGAGTTGCAGCCCCTCCACCCGGTCGGCGACGGTGCCGCTGGCGGTCAGCATCAGCACCCGGGTGAGCGTGCCGGAGGCGGCCAGCTCGGCGCAGATCTGGTCACCGTGCACGCCGGGCAGGTCCCGGTCGAGCACCACCACGTCGTACCGCGTGACGAACGCCATCTCGTGGCCGCTGTCGCCGTCGTAGGCGACGTCCACCGCCATCCCCCGCTTGCGCAGCCCCCGCGCGATCGCGTCGGCGAGGTTGCGCTCGTCCTCGACCACCAGTACCCGCATCCCGGCCTCCTCGCCCCTGACCACCCACAACCTAGTGCCGGCAGCCAAACCGGGCCGCACCCGCCGTCCCGGCCCGACCCCGTTGCAGAAAACCTTCGTCGTACGCAATGCTGCTGGCGGCAACCTTCACGACGGACGGGAAGACGCATGACCGACGCGGCGCCGACGATCCGACGGGACGTCACCTACCGGGGCTTCCGCCTTCCCGGCGACGCCGGGCTGGGCAGCCTGTCCGGGCTGCGCGCGGGCGGACGCGGCCTCGAACTGGCCGACCCGGCCGACCGGCTCGACCACACCGACGCCGACGGCCGCACCCGCCGGTACGCGGCCGGCAGCTGGACGTCCCCGCCCGTGCCGGTCGGCTTCGCCGTGCGCGACGTGGTGCCCTCGTGGACCGGGGACACCCCCGGCGACTGCTGGCTGCGGGTGGAGCTGCGGGGCTGGCACGACGACGCGCCGGCCACCGGGTGGTACGTCCTCGCCGACTGGGCGGCCGACGACCACGCGATCCGCCGGACGTCCGTGCCCGGGCAGCGCGACGCCGACGCCCGGGTGGACACGGACACGCTGGTGGTGACGGACGCGACCGTCACCGGCTGGCAGGTCCGGGTGACCCTGCTCCGGCCCGAGGACGCCGACACGACCCCGGTGCTGCGCGCGGTCGGGGCGGTCGCCGCGGGCCCGCGCCCGACGGCAGCGGTCGGGCCGTCCCGGCCCACCGCAGCGGGCTCCCCGCCGGTGACGGCCGGGCCCGCCCCGGTCACCGGGCCCGGGTCCCGCGCCCCGGGTCCGGCCCCTGCCGGTGGGTCCGCCGCGACGGCGCCGGCCGCCTGGGGCACGGTGCTGGACGTGCCGCGCTACTCGCAGCGGCTGCACGCCGGCACCCACCCGCAGTGGGGTGGCGGCGGGGACGCCTGGTGCAGCCCCACCTGCACCTCGATGGTGCTGGCCTTCTGGGACGCCGCCCCGGCCCCGACCCGGTACGCCTGGGTGGCTCCGGCCGGCCCCCGCCCGGTGGTGGTGCACGCCGCGCGACACTGCTACGACCACGCCTTCGCCGGGGCCGGCAACTGGGCGTTCAACACCGCGTACGCGGGCCTGCACGGGGTGGACGCCTTCGTCACCCGGCTGCGGTCGCTGGCCGAGGCGGAGGCGTTCGTGGCCACCGGCATCCCGCTGATCGTCTCCGCCGCGTTCAAGTCTGGCGAGGTGCCCGGGTTGGACTACGACACCGCCGGGCACCTGATGGTGCTGGTGGGCTTCACCGCCATGGGCGCGCCGGTGCTCAACGACCCGTACGCCCCGGACGACGACGCGGTGCGCCGGACCGTCGACCGGGACCGGTTCGAGGCCGCCTGGCAGGGTGGGAGCGGCGGGGTGGCGTACGTGCTCCGGCCGCCCGGCGTGCCGCTCCCCCCGGCGCCGGAGCAGCCCAACTGGTGATCCGGCGGCGTCCACGCACCGGACGCGCGGCGGCTCAACCGGGATAGCGCCAGACGCCGAGCTCGCCGGTCTGCAGCCGGCACACCACCGTGTCGGCCCGGCTGCGGCAGTCCCCGGACGCGCCGCGGAGCACGTCCAGCACCCGGGCCCGGCCCTCGGCGACGTCCAACTCGGCGACCACCACCCCGCCACCGGCGGCGGCCGGCCGCACGGCCAGGATCCGTTCGTCGGCGTGCCAGGTCATCAGCTGCCAGCTGCCCAGGTCGGCCACTTCCCGACCGGTGGCCGCGTCGAGCACGCCCAACCGGTCGCCGAGGGGCCCGGGCGCGACCGCCAGGAGCCGGCCACCCTGTGCCGACAGCACCCCGAACCACCGCCCGCCGACCCACCGGAGCGCGCCGGTCGCCGGGTCGAGCGCGACGAACCTGTTTCCCCCGGGCACGCACAACAGCTCGCCGCACTCGGTGACGTGCTCCACCATGGGGACGCGCGCCTCCCACCGCCGCCGCAGCCCGTCCAGCCCGTAGGCGGTCACCATGCCCGCCGTCGGCCGGACGACCAGTAGCAGGTCGTACGCCACCACCACGTGCCCGGAGGCCTCGTCGAGGCCCAGGTCCGCCGAGTGCACCAGGGCGCCGGAGCGGGGGTCGCGCACCTCGACCCGCCCCTCGGCGGGGACCAGGACGATCCGCTCGACCCGCCCGTCGCGGAGACTGTACGTCGCGCCCCCGCGCGTCGTCGGCACCGACCAGAGGGCCCGCCCGGAGGCCGGATCCACCGACCGCACGGCGCCGCCCTCCTCCCCGCCGGTCTGCATCAGCAGGATCCCGGCCGGGTCCCACCAGGGGTAGCCGGGCTGCCGCCAGAGCCCGCGGCCGGTCGCGGCGTCCAGGGCGATCGTCTGCCCGTCGTCCTGGTCCCCGGTGACCGAGAAGAGCACCGACCCCGGCCCGGTCTGGACCTGCCAGAACCGGCCCGCCCCCGCGACCCGGGAGCGCCACACCGGGGTGGGCGGGGCGGCGTCGGCCGGCGCCCGCTCGGGCAGGGCGTACGCCCGCACCTCGACGGTCCCCTCGGGCTCCCCCTCGGCCGGCTCGACGACGTAGAGCCGGTCGCCGTGCAGGAACGCCTCCGACCCGAGCCGGGCCGGCACGACGAGCCCGACCCGGGCCGGCACCGGGGCGGCCGCCGCCACGGTGGCCACGAGGAACGCGAGCGCCAGCGCGACCCGCACCGGGCGGCCGACGGCGCGCGGCGGGCGGGGCGGCGGCGCCTCGCGGCCCGGCTCGTCGCGTACCTCGCCGAGGTCGATGAGCGTCACGTGGCGTCCTCCCCGTCACACCGTGGCCTCCGGCGGGCCGGCAAATCGACCGTGGGGGCACCGGCTGAGGCAAAAGCGACGCCGGAGCGCCTGTACGATGGCGCGTCGTGGCTGTGCCGGTGGTTGATCCCTCGCTGAACTCCGTCTCCGAGCCCGTCGCGGGCGAGCCGACGCGCCGGCCCCGGCGCAGGCCCTCCCGCGCCGACGTACTGGCCATCGGAGCCTATGTCCTGCTCGGCGTTTTCGTGTGCCTGAACTACTGGGTCGACGTGCAGAACCGGGTGTCGTCGCACCTGCCCACCGACCACAGCTGGTTCGAGTGGCTCTTCTCGCACGGCGCGTACTCGGTGCGGCACCTGGAGAACCCGCTGTTCACCGAGCGGCAGAACGCCCCGGACGGGGTGAACATGATGGCGAACACCTCGCTGCTCGGGGTGACGCTGCCGCTGGCGCCGCTGACCATGCTCCTCGGCCCGCAGGTCATGTACGCGCTCTACCTGGGCGGCGCGCTGGCCGCGACCGCCGGCACGTCGTACTGGATGCTGTCGCGGCACCTGGTGCGCTCGCGCGCGGCGGCCTTCGTCGGCGGCGCGTTCCTCGGCTTCGCGCCGGGCATCGTGCACCACGCCAACGGCCAGCCCAACTTCGTCTCGAACTTCCTGCTGCCGCTGATCGTGGTGCGGGTGCTCCGGCTCGGCGAGCCCGGCCGGTGGCGGCGCAACGGCGTCGTGCTCGGCCTGCTGGTGGCGTACCAGATCTTCATCAACGAGGAGATGCTGCTGCTCACCGCGCTGGCCTGCCTGGTCGTCGTGCTCGCGTACGCGATCATGCGGCCGGCGCGGACGCGGGCGGTGGCCGGCACCTTCGCCGCCGCGCTCGGCGTG
The DNA here is from genome assembly GCF_040649055.1 of Micromonospora sp. NPDC049060. NCBI lineage: Bacteria > Bacillati > Actinomycetota > Actinomycetes > Micromonosporales > Micromonosporaceae > Micromonospora > Micromonospora sp. NPDC049060. The sequence continues at coordinate 19,981 of NZ_JBEZEV010000036.1, read as the reverse complement.
GGCGGCGCTCTGGCGCTGCTGCTGACGGCCTACCCGATCTGGTTCCAGTTCAACGGCCCGCAGTCCTACCGGGGATTGCAGGGCGGGGTGTTCCACAGCTGGGGCGAGGACCTGGCCGCCTTCGTCACCTTCGCCCGCGACACCGTGGCCGGCGACGAGGCGGTGGAGAAGACCATCGGCCTGACCGAGCAGAACACCTGGTTCGGCTGGCCGCTGGTGCTGCTGTCGCTGGTGGCGCTGGTGCTGCTGGTCCGCCGCTCGCTCGCCGCCCGCATCCTCGCGGTGCTGGTGGTGGTCTTCACGGTGGCCTCGATCGGCCCGAAGGTGCGGATCAACGGGGTGGAGACGGAGACGGACGGCCCGTGGGCCTACGTCTCCGACGACCTGCCGCTGGTCGAGATGATGATGCCGACCCGGCTGGCCCTGGTGGTGGCGGCGGCGCTCGGCGTGCTGCTCGCCCTGGCCTGGGACACCGTCGCCGGCAGCGGCCGCCCGCCGGTGCCGGCCCCCCGCGCCGGCTCCGACGGCGACGACCGCGCGGCCGGCGCCGACGCCGCCGGGCCGCGCCGCCGCTGGCTCCGGCCGGTCGGGTACGCGGCCGTCGCGCTCGCCGTGCTGCCGCTGTTCCCGCGTCCGCTGCCCGCGGAGCCCGTCGACCCGCCGCCGCACTTCATCACCGCCGGCGGCTGGCGCCCGTACGTGCCGGAGGGCCGGACCCTGGTGCCGGTGCCGATCCCGAGCAACGTGCACGGCCTGCCCACGCTGCGCTGGAGCGCGCTGACGCAGCACGCGTTCCCGATCCCGGGCGGCTACTTCATCGGGCCGAACGAGCTGGGCGAGGGCGTCTTCGGCGCGCCCAACCGTCCGACCAGCACCCTGATCTACTCCACGATGGACAAGAACGCCGTCCCCGCGCTGACGGAGGAGAACCGCCGCCAGGCCGTCGAGGACCTGCGCTTCTGGCGCGCGTCCGTGGTGGTCCTCGGCGCGCATCCCCGCGAGACGGTCCTGCGCGAGCTGATGACCGCGCTGATCGGCCCGCCCCAGCGCGTCGACGACGTGTGGCTCTGGGACGTCCGGCCGCTCGTCGGCTGAGCCGTCAGCCCACCAGCGGGCGGACGTCCCAGACGTGGGCGCCGGCCACCTCCCGGCCGGGCCCGAGCAGCGCGTCGAGCGTACGGCGCACCGGCTCGCCGTGGTGCAGTCCACCCTGCACCACCAGGGCGGCGCGCCAGTGCCGCAGGTCCTCGACCGCCTGCCGGCGGTGCTCGTCGGTGACCACCGGCACCTCGCCGGTCTCGGCCACCCGGCGCAACAGCTCGGCGGTGGGGCGGTCCGGGGCGCCCCACCGGGCGGCCGGCTCGTCGGCGCTCCGGGGGCCGATGAAGTAGCCGCCCGGGGCCGGGAAGGCCAGCCCGGTGCGGGCCGACCAGAGCATCGCCGGGCTGAGCCCCGCGCCGGTCACCGGCGGCACCGGGACCAGGGTCCGGCCCGGCGGCACGTGGGGCCGCCAGCCGCCCTCGGCCACGTACGCCGGCACGGGCCAGGCCGGCACGGTCCGGATCGGGGTGGGGATCAGCGGCAGCAGCGCGGCGGCCACCGCCCCGCCCCAGAGCAGCCGCACCGGCACGGCACCCACCCGGGCCGGGGCCCCGACATCGGCGCGCAGCCGGTCCGCCCCGGCCCCGGCATCGGCGCGCAGCCGATCCAGGGAGAGGGCGAGCAGGATGCCCAGCACCGGGACGCAGACCAGCGGGAAACGCGCCGGCACCGCGTGGTCGAGCAGCGGCAGCTCGGCGACCAGCCGGTACGGCCCGGGGATGCCGGTGGACGTGCCGTCCAGGCGGACCTGCTCGCCCAGCGAGAGCAGCGCGAAGAGCAGCCCGCAGGCGGCCAACGCGCGGACCAGCGGGCGGCGCCACAGCCAGATCACGATCACCACGGCGAGCACCAGCAGCCCCGGGCCGAAGAAGGAGTTCTCCTCGGTGGGGTTCGGCGCGAGCAGGCCGGGCAGGTGGTCGTCGCCGAGCACCGTCTGCCGCGCCGAGGCGGTGAAGGACGCGGCGTCGAGCTGGTAGCCGTACGCGTGGAAGGGCATCCCCCGGTAGTGGCCCGGGCCGAAGAACTGGAACCACAGCGGGTACGCCAGCAGCGGCAGCGCCACCGCCACCCCGACCGCGAGGCGGCCGAGCAGCGCCGGCGCCCGCCGACGCGCACTCTCCCGGTCGGCCGCCGCGTACGCCAGCGCGAACGTCCCGGCGGCGAGGACCAGGAAGGCCAGCACCTCCTCGCCGAGGAAGAGCTGGTACGCCACCAGCAGCCCGAGCAGTGTCCCGTGCCGCCACACCCGGCGCGGGTCCGGGTGGAACACCAGCGCCAGGATCACCGGCACCAGGAACTGCGCCGCCATGTGCAGGTGCGCCCCTGCCTGCGCGACCATGCCGGGGGCGAAGCCGCAGAAGAGCCCGCCGACGGCCGCCGCCGCCCGGGAGTCGACGAGCCGGCGGCGCAGCACCGCGTACCAGGCGGTCGCCGTGCCTGCGAGGCAGCAGACCACGGCCACCAGGAACGCGACCTGCGAGCCGAAGAGCAGGGTGACCGGCGTCAGCGGCACGCCCAGGCCCAGCACCGAGGTGTTGGCCATCAGGTTCACCCCGTCCGGGGCGTTCAGCTCCCCGCTGTACAGCGGGTTCTCCAGGCCCGTCACCGCCCGCGCCGCGCGGGCCAGCATCCACTCGAAGAGGACCTGGTCCCCCGCCTGGTGAAACAGCCGCCCCGGGCGACCCCACTGACCGAGGGTCAGCAGCACGGCCAGGGCTACGTAGCCGGCGACGACCAGCGCGTCCGGCGCACGTACCGGCAGCCGGCGGGACCGCCGGGCGGGTGCCACCCCGGCGGTGCCGGTCGCCGCCGGGGCGGTCATCAGGTCGGCTGGTCGGTCAGCGCCCGGACGTCCCAGACCCAGACGTCCAGCTCCCGGCGGCCGGGACCGACCAGCTGCTCGACGGTGCGCCGCAGCTGCTCGGAGTGGTGCTGGCCGACCGGGAGCACCAGGATGGCCGCCCGCCAGTGCCGCAGCTCGTCGAGCGAGCGGCGGCGCTGCCGGTCGTCCAGCTTCGGGATGCGGCCGGTCGAGGCGACCTCCTCCAGCAGCCGCCCGACGCCGCTGGGTCGGCCGCCGAAGCGGCCGGGGTCGCCGGTGTTGCCGTTGCGCGGCGCCAGGAAGTAGCCGCCGGGGATCTTGAAGTCGAGGTTGGTGGAGGCGGCCCAGCGCATGCCGTGGGTGTGCCCCATGTTCGGCACCGGGATCGGCACCAGCGTCTGGTCCTCACCGACGTAGCCGCGCCACCGGTCGGCGGTGATGAAGTCCGGTACGGGCGGGCGGGAGGTCACCTTCAGCGGCATCGGCGCGATCGGCAGCAGCGCGAGGACGAGACCGGCCACGGTGAGCGTACGCAGCGTCCGCCGCTCGACCGGCAGCGTCCGGGAGCGCTCGACGGCGAGCGCCAGCAGGATGCCCACCACCACGCTGGTGATCAGGCCGAAGCGGGTGGGCACCACCGCGTCGAGCAGCGGCAGCCGGACCAGCCACTCCCAGGGCCCGGTGAGCAGCTCCCGGTGCCACCAGGACACCCGCTCGCCGAGGGAAAGCACCGCGAAGAACGCCCCGGTCGCGGCGAGCGCCCGGACCAGCATCTCCCGGCGCAGCCAGGCCACGATGCCGACGGCCATCAGGGCGAGGCTCCAACCGAAGAAGGCGTTCTCCTCCGAGTAGTTCGGCGCGAGGTTGACGTTGGCGCGCTCGTCGCCGCCGATCGTCGGCGAGCCGGGCGCGAAGAAGGCCGCGATGTCGTTGCCGTAGTCGCGGACCGCGTCGCTCAGGCCGTGGTACGCCATCGGCCCGGCGAACTGGACGTAGAGCGGGTACGCCAGCAGCGACCCGGCGAGCACGGTGCAGATCGCGAGGGCCTTGGCCAGCGGTCGCCACGCCGCCGACCAGAGCCCGGGCCGCTGGGCGAGCACGGCGAGCAGGAACACCCCGCAGGCGAGCGCCGTGAAGAGCAGGATCTCCTCGTTGATGAACGCCTGGGCGGTGACCATCAGGGCGAGCAGCACGCCGTCGCGCCACGGCCGCCGGGACCGGGTGATGACCAGCACCCGCCAGACGATGAACGGCAGCAGGAACTGCGAGATGATGTTGGGGTGCCAGTTGGCGTGCGACAGCATCGCCGGCGAGAACCCGCAGAACCAGCCGCCGACGGCCGCCGCCAGCGGGCTGCGCACGACGTGCCGGGAGAGCACGAAGTACCAGGCCGAGGCCGTGCCGGCGAGCGCGAGCGTGACCAGCACCACGAAGGTCACGGCCGGCCCGAAGAGCAGCGTCACCGGCACCATTGGGATGCCCAGCGCGAGGATGGCCGTGTTGGCCATCAGGTTGACCCCGTCGGGGTAGTTGAACTGCTCGGTGAAGAACGGGAACTCGCCGTGCAGCACCACGCGTACCGAGTGGGCGAGGAAGAACTGCACCTGGGCCGGGTCGCTGCTGTAGAGCGAGGCCACCCGGCCGGCCGGATCCACCCAGATCTGACTGGTGACCCACACCGCGGCGAGCAGGAACAGGCCGAAGACCGTGAGGTCCTGCCGTCGCCGGGTCCACCGCCGGGGCCGGGCCGCGCCGTCCGCCCCGCCGGCCTCGCCGGAGGGGGCGGCGGCGTCGGTCGCTTCGGTGGTGGCCACGGGCGGCGCCACGGGTTCGGACGCGGGGGCCGCGGCGGCGTCGGATTCCGACCAGGATTCGGCGCGGGTCTCGGCAGGCGTCACAGTCGGCGGAGTCTACCCGAGCGGGACATTCACCCTGAAACCACGGCAGTGTCCTCTGTGGTCGGGGTCGGCCACCGCCCGCGACCTGCGCACGGACGGTGGGCGAGGTGGCGCGTCCCGGTGATCCGACATCTCGTACTATGGCGCTTTCCGTTGAACGACGGCTGAGGCGATCAAGGGGGCGTACAGGTGGCTCCAGTCCGCCGGCGCGGCAGCACGGCCACCGCACTGCTGACCCTGCTGCTCACCGCGACCGCCTGCGGGCCGGTGGCCGACCGGCAGCCGGGCGACCTGCGGGTCGGCTACGACAGCCTGGACGGCGACCTGACGGTCTGGCCGCCACGCGGCACCCTGGCGGGCGACGCCGCCGTCAGGTCGGCGGTGACGGAGGCGGTACGCGACTGGCGGTCACCGGCCGACGACCGGGTGCACCTGCCCACGTCCGGGATCCTCTGGTCCGGCGAGGTCGGCGGCGCGCCGCTGGCCCTGGTCGCCGCGGACGTGCCCGGCGAGAGCGCCTCCTGGCTGCTCCAGGTCACCACCGAGGACGGCCGGTACGCGGTCACCCGCGCCGCCGAGTACACCGACCCCGGCTACCTCGTCTACTCCGACGTGCTCCCCGTGCACACCTCCGACGGGCGGCGTTACCTCACGTCGGGCCGGGTGCAGCGGCTGCTCGGGCCGGACGGTCGCGCCCTGCGGCACACCGACGGCCTCACCGAGCCGGTGACCGTGCCGGCCTGCCGGGCGGTGCCGGTGACCGCCACGCTCAGGGCCACCGAGGCGCTGCCCCGGGGCCGCGCCGCCGACCGGCTGCTGGACCTCGGCACCGGCACCACCGACCCGCGCTACCCCCTCGTACGCGACGAGAGCGGCTCCGGCAAGCGGGCCCTCACGGGCCTGGACACCTGCGCGCTCGCCGGCGAGGAGGGCCCGTTCGGCAGCGTCCCCCGGCGCATCGGCGACCGGGACGCCCCGCGCTCGGTGCCGTCGTCGTGGCCGATGACCAAGCTGACCGTACGCACCCTCGGCGAGGTGGCCCTCGGCGGCGGCGAGCCGGCGGAGCTGGAGCAGCTGAGCTGGGAGACGGCGGACGGCACGATGACCGCCGTGGTCTACCGCCCCGCCGACGGGGGCACGCCCGTGGTCTCCCCCGCCGACCGCTCCAACCCGTTGCAGACGTACACGCTGCCGGTGCCGGGGCAGCCGCTGGCCGTGCTGAGCTGGCGGCCGACCGCCGACAGTTCGCTGTCCACGCCGCCGGACACGCCCCGGCTGGTGGACCGGCCAGGGCTGGTCGTGGTGCCGGCGCCGACCCGGTCGGAGACGTTCAGCCTCGCCGAGTCGGAGAAGACGCACTACCGCTCCCTCGGCGGTCGCTGACCCGGCGTCGGCTCCGCTGACCCGGCGTTCCCTCAGCGTCCGCTGACCGGCACGCGAGACGCCGACGGCGGGTGGCCCGGTCTCCCGGGGCACCCGCCGTCGGCGGTCTGGAACTCAGTTCTGCGCGGTCGCGTCGTCGGCGGCGATCACCGGCTCGACCTGCTCCACGTCCAGCCGGGAGATCCAGCCGGTGACGTCGCGGGCCACGTCCTGCGCGGTCAGGCCGAGGTCGGCGAGGATCTGCGCGCGGCTGCCGTGCGGGTGCCAGTCGGCCGGCACGCCCAGGTCCTTCAGCGGCACCCGGACGTCGGCGTCCCGCATCGCCTGGGCGAGGGCGTCACCGACGCCACCGACCCGGACGCCGTCCTCGACGGTGACCACGAGCCGGTGCCCGGCGGCCAGCTCGACCAGCTCGGCCGGGACCGGCCGGACCCAGCGCGGGTCGACCACGGTGACGCCGTAGCCCTGCTCGGCGACCCGGGTGGCCACCTCCATGCCCAGGTGGCCGAAGGAGCCGACCGCCACCAGCAGCACGTCCTTGCGCGCCGCCTCGGCCAGCACGTCGACGGTGCCGACCCGGCGCACGGCCGGCAGGTCGGCGGCGACGGTGCCGGTCGGGAAGCGGACGATGGTCGGGCCGTCGTCGACGCCCACCGCCTCGCGCAGCTCCTCGCGCAGGGTGGCGGCGTCGCGGGGCGCGGCGATCCGCAGGCCCGGCACGACGCCGAAGATCGACATGTCCCACATGCCGTAGTGGCTGGGCCCGTCGGGGCCGGTGATCCCGGCCCGGTCCAGCACGAAGGTCACCGGCAGCTTGTGCATCGCCACGTCCAGCAGGACCTGGTCGAAGGCGCGGTTGAGGAAGGTCGCGTAGACCGCCACCACGGGGTGCAGCCCACCGAGGGCCAGGCCGGCGGCCGAGGTGGCCGCGTGCTGCTCGGCGATGCCCACGTCGTAGACCCGGTTCGGGTGCTTGCGGGCCAGCTTGGCGAGACCGGTGGGCTCGGCCATCGCGGCGGTGATGCCCACCACGTCGGGCCGCTCGTCGGCGATCGCGACCAGCTCGTCGGCGAAGACGCCGGTCCACTTCACCGACGGGGCCGCGACCGACTTGCCGGTCGCGACGTCGAAGGCGCCGGGGCCGTGGAAGCAGTCGGCCTCGTCCTCCTCGGCCGGGCGGTAGCCGTAGCCCTTGCGGGTGACGGCGTGCACGATGACCGGACCGCCGAAGTTCTTCGCCGCCCGCAGCGCCGACTCGACCGCGGCCACGTCGTGCCCGTCGACCGGGCCGACGTACTTGATGCCGAGGTCCTCGAACATCGCCTGCGGGGCGACCGCGTCCTTGATGCCCCGCTTGACGGCGTGCAGCACCTCGTACATCGGCCGGCCGACCAGCGGCGTCGAGCCGAGCGCCTCCTTGACGGTGTCGAGCACCTTCTCGTAGCCGGGGTTGAGCCGCAGCGAGGAGAGGTGGTCGGCGAGGCCGCCGATGGTCGGCGCGTAGGAGCGGCCGTTGTCGTTGACCACGATCACCAGCGGGTTGCCGGCGGTGGCGATGTTGTTCAGCGCCTCCCAGCACATGCCGCCGGTGAGCGCGCCGTCGCCGACCACGGCGACCACGCTGCGCTGCTCGCCCCGCAGCTTGTACGCCTTGGCCAGGCCGTCGGCGTAGGACAGGGCGGTGGAGGCGTGCGAGTTCTCGATGAGGTCGTGCTCGCTCTCGGCCTGGCTGGGGTAGCCCGAGAGGCCGCCGCGCTGCTTCAACTTGTCGAAGCCGACCTGCCGGCCCGTGACGATCTTGTGCACGTACGCCTGGTGGCCGGTGTCGAACAGCAGCCGGTCGCGCGGGGAGTCGAAGACCCGGTGCATGGCCAGGGTCAGCTCGACCACACCCAGGTTGGGGCCGATGTGCCCGCCGGTGCGCGAGACCTTGGCGACCAGGAAGTCACGGATCTCGGCGGCGAGGACGTCCAACTCCTCGGCGGACATCCGCTTGACGTCCTGCGGGCCCCGGACGGTGGCCAGCAGCCCGGTGTGGTGGACCGTGCCCTCTTCAACGCTCATGACGCAAGAGTCTATCGGCCGTCCGACACTCCGCAGGTCGGCCCGGACGCCCGCCCACCGACCGGGGGCGCTGAGCGCCTGGTCAGCCCCCGGATGGATCGCGCACGCCCGGGTCCCGCCTCCGGTGGTCAGGCCGCGATCCGCAGCCGCCGGGGCGCCGGGACGGCCGGGGCGCCCCGGTACGCCGGCCCGGACGGGGTCCAGGAGCCCAGCACGGCGGCCCGGTCGGCGCCGGTCACCGAGGGCAGCGCGCCGGGCAGCCCGTGCCAGGAGAGCCAGCCCAGCAGGGCGAACGCGTACGCCTCCTTGGCCTGCGCGGGCACCCCCAGCTCGTCGGTGGTGCGCAGCCGCCAGCGCCCCGCCCCGAGGGCGGCCAGCCGGGCGGTCAGGGTGGGGTTGCGCACCCCGCCGCCGGCCGCCACCACCTCCGCCACGCCGTGCCGGTCGCATTCGGCGGCCACCACCCGGGCGGTCAGTTCGGTCAGGGTGGCGAGCACGTCGTCGGCCGGCACCGCCTCGCCGAGGGCGGCCAGCCGGGCGTCCAGGTAGCCGGCGTGGAACAGCTCCTTGCCTGTCGACTTGGGCGGCGGCGCCGCGTAGTACGGCTCGGCGAGCAGCGCGTCGAGCAGGCCGGGGTGCACCCGACCGGCCGCCGCGCGGGCGCCGTCGAGATCGCAGGGACGCCCGAGGAGGCGGCGGGCCGCGGCGTCGAGCAGCGCGTTGGCGGGCCCGACGTCGTACCCGAGCACCGGCCCGCCCGGCGCGAGCACCGTGAGGTTGGCGATGCCGCCCAGGTTGAGCGCGGCGCGCGGGGCCGCGCCGTCGGCCGGGTCGAGCAGCAGCGCGTCGAACGCCGGGACCAGGGGCGCGCCCTGCCCGCCGGCCGCGACGTCCGCCGAGCGCAGGTCGCTGAGCACGGGTACGCCCACCCGGGCGGCCACCCGGGCCACCGCGCCCAGTTGCAGGGTGCCCAGCGCGCGCCCGTCGGCGACCCAGTGGAAGACCGTCTGCCCGGGCGAGACGACCGCGTCGACCGCGCCGCCGGCCAGCTCGACGCCGATCGCCGCCGCCTCGGCGAAGACCTCGCCGAGGCGGTTGTCCAGCCGGCAGACCGCCTCGATCGTGGTGCTCTCCGGCGGCAGCAGCGCACCGATCGCTTCGCGCAGCTCGTCGTCGTAGTCGACGGCGCGGTGCCCCAGCGGGCGCAGCCGCAGCGTGTCCCCGTCGAGGGTGAACTCGGCGGCGGCCACGTCCACCCCGTCGTAGGAGGTCCCCGACATCAGTCCGACGATCTTCATGGCGTCAGGCTAGCTGGCGGCTCCGGCGGGCGGCAGGAGCAGACCGACCAGCTCGACGTGCTGGGTCATCGGGAACAGGTCGAAGCCGCGCAGCGCGGCCAGCCGCCAGCCCAGTCCGGCGAAGGTGCGCACGTCGCGGGCGAAGGCGGCCGGGTCGCAGGCCACGTACGCCACCGCGCGGGGACCGGCGGCCACGATGTCGCGCACCACCCGGGCGCCCGCCCCGGAGCGCGGCGGGTCGAGCACCACCACGTCGACCGGGCCGGTGATCCGGCGGCGGGCCAGCGCGGTCTCCACCCGGGCCGGCACGACCTCCACCCGGGGCAGGTCGCGCAGGTTCTCCCGGGCGGCGGCGACGCCCTGGGCCGCCGACTCGACCACTGTGACGCGGCCCGCGTCGCCGACCCGGCCGGCGAGTGCGGCGGCGAAGAGCCCCGCCCCGCCGTAGAGGTCCCAGGCCCGTTCCCCGGGGCGCGGGTCGACCAGCTCCAGCACGGCGTCGACCAGGGTGTCGGCGGCGGCCGGGTGGACCTGCCAGAACGACGACGCCGGCAGCGTCCACTCCCGGCCGGCGGCCACCTCGCGGACCCGGTCCGGGCCGCTCACCGTGCGGGGCTCCCCGTCGGCGACGGCGGTCACGGCCACGTCCCCGCCGGTGGAGGCGACCGTCTCGACCGCGTCCGCGTCCGGCCAGCGCGCCCCGGTCGGGGCCAGCACGGGCAGCTCGCGGATCGCCGGGTGGGCGATCAGGCAGCGGTCGATCGGGACCACCTCGTGCGAGCGGTGCTTGAGCAGGCCGGCCCGGCCCGCCCCGTCGACGGCGTAGCGGACCCGGGAGCGCCAGCCGAGCGGCCCGCCGGGCAGCGCCTCGACCCGGACGCCGAGGGCGTCCAGCTCGGCGTCGGTGAGCCCGCCGAGGCGGGTGAGCTGCTCGCGCACCACCGCCGCCTTCCAGTCGAGCTGGGCGGCCGGGGCGACGTGTTGCAGGTCGCATCCGCCGCAAAGGCCCGGCTTCGCGTACGGGCAGGGCTGCTCGACCCGGTCCGGGGCGGCCTCGAGCACGCTCACCGCGTCGGCCCGGACGAACCCCTTGTGCACCTCGGTGACCTCGGCGACCACCCGCTCGCCGGGCAGCGCGTGCCGGACGAAGACCACCTGGCCGTCCACCCGCGCGACGCAGTGCCCGCCGGGCGCGACCGCCCCCACGGTCAGCTCGACCCGCTCCGCCTCCTCCAGCCCGCGGCCGTTCCCGTGCGCGCTCACCGTTCACCTCCACCACTCGGGCCGCTCTCGCCGGGCGGCGCGGACACGACGGGCGGGACGCTCGGCGGCAGGGTGCCGCGCGGCGCGACCCGGGGGCCGCGTGCGGGCCCCCGGCTCAGTGTGGCGTCCAGCCGGTCCAGGTCCTTGCCGGCGGTCGAGGCGAGCTGCCACGGCACGCTTGTCACCATCACCCCCGGTTCGAAGAGCAGCCGGCCCTTCAGGCGCAGCGCGCTCTGGTTGTGCAGCAGGTGCTCCCACCAGCGCCCCACCACGTACTCCGGGATGAAGACCGTGACCACGTCGCGCGGCGACTCCCGGCGGACGCCGGCCACGTAGTTCAGGATCGGGCGGGTGATCTCCCGGTACGGCGAGTCGACCACGGTCAGCGGGACGGGCAGGTCCCGCCGCTCCCACTCCGCCTGCAACTCCCGGGTGTCCTTCTCGTCGACGTTGACGGTCACCGCGGTCAGCGTGTCCGGCCGGGTGGCCCGGGCGTACGCGATCGCCCGCAGCGTCGGCTTGTGCAGCTTGCTGACCAGCACGACGGCGTGGTTGCGGGCGGGCAGCACGGCGCGGCCCTCGTCCGGCGGGGTCAGCTCCGCGGCGACCCGGTCGTAGTGCCGGCGGATGCCCAGCATCAGCACGTAGATCATCGCCATCGCGGCGATGGCGATCCAGGCGCCGAGCAGGAACTTGGTGACGAGCACGACGACCAGCACCGCGCCGGTCATCGCCATGCCGAAGGTGTTGATCGCTCGGGAGCGGAGCATCCGCCGGCGCGCCTGCGGGTCCCGCGCGGTCCTCAGGTGCCGGTTCCAGTGCCGGATCATGCCGGCCTGGGAGAGCGTGAAGGAGACGAAGACGCCCACGATGTAGAGCTGGATGAGCTTGGTCACCTCGGCCTGGAAGCCGACGATCAGCACGATCGCGGCCACGGCCAGGAAGACGATGCCGTTGGAGAAGGCCAGCCGGTCGCCGCGGGTGTGCAGCTGCCGGGGCAGGTAGCGGTCCTGGGCGAGGATCGAGCCGAGCACCGGGAACCCGTTGAACGCGGTGTTCGCGGCCAGGAAGAGGATCAGCGCGGTGACCCCGGCGACCACGAAGAGCAGCACCGAGCCGGAGCCGAAGACCGTCTCTCCGAGCTGGGTGGTGACGGTCTTCTGCACGTACCCCTCGGGGCCGGAGATGATCTGGAGCCTCGGGTCCTCGACGAACTGCAGGCCGGTGAGGCGGGACAGCCAGATGATGCCGACCAGCATGGCCACCGAGATGGTGCCGAGCAGCAGCAGCGTGGTGGCCGCGTTGCGGCTCTTCGGCGCCTTGAACGCCGGCACCCCGTTGGAGATGGCCTCCACGCCGGTCAGCGCCGCGCAGCCGGAGGAGAAGGTGCGCAGCAGCAGGAAGACCAGGGCGAAGCCGGTGACGCTGTGCTCGGCCTGGATCTCCAGGCCGGCGCTGGGCGCGCGCAGGTCGTGGCCGAGCACGAAGACCCGGACCAGGCCGGTGAGCAGCATCCCGACCATCACGATGATGAAGCCGTAGGTGGGGATGGCGAAGGCCGTGCCGGACTCCCGCAGGCCGCGCAGGTTCACCGCGGTGAGCAGCACCACCGCGGTCACCGCGATCAGCACCTTGTGGGTGGCCACGAACGGCACCACCGAGCCCAGGTTGGCCACCCCGGAGGAGACCGAGACCGCGACCGTGAGCACGTAGTCCACAAGCAGCGCGCTGGCCACCGCGACCCCCGCCCGGGGCCCGAGGTTGACCGTGGCCACCTCGTAGTCGCCGCCGCCGGAGGGGTAGGCGTGCACGTTCTGCCGGTAGCTGGCGACGACGGTGAGCATCACCACCACGACGGCCAGGGCGATCCACGGCGAGAAGACGTACGCCGAGGCGCCGGCGATGGAGAGGGTCAGCAGGATCTCGTCGGGCGCGTACGCGACGCTGGAGAGCGCGTCGGACGCGAACACGGGCAGCGCGATGCGCTTGGGCAGAAGCGTGTGCTTGAGCCGGTCGGACCGGAACGGTCGACCGAGGAGCAGCCGCTTCAGCAGCGAGGTGGGTCTGGCCACAACGGCCAAGCGTACGACCACCCGGATGTGCCTCGTGGGGTGGCCGATCACGACGTGGCGCGGCGGCGGAGTACCGTCGGTCCGCACTCGCGCCGGGAACGTGGCAGGCTCGCAGACGGCACGCTCACCGGCCGGGTGTGGCGCACCTTGAGGAGGGACGCGGTGCATGTCGTGATCATGGGTTGTGGCCGGGTCGGCTCGACCCTCGCCTACAGCCTGGAGTCCCGGGGGCACTCGGTCGCGGTCATCGACCACGACGCCGACGCCTTCCGCCGGCTCGGCCCGGACTTCGCCGGGATCACCGTCACCGGCGCCGGCTTCGACGGAGAGGTGCTGCGGCAGGCCGGCATCGAGCGGGCGGACGCCTTCGCGGCCGTCTCCAGCGGCGACAACTCCAACATCATCTCGGCCCGGCTCGCCCGGGAGACGTTCGGCGTGTCCCGGGTGGCGGCGCGGATCTACGACCAACGCCGCGCGCAGGTCTACGAGCGGCTCGGCATCCCCACCGTGGCCACCGTCCGGTGGACCGCCGAACGGATGCTGCGGCACCTGGTGCCGGAGGGGAACGTGGAGATCTTCCGCGACCCGACGAGCACGGTGTCGATCATCGAGGTGCCGGTGCACAAGGACTGGGTCAGCCGGCCGGTACGCGCCCTGGAGGGGGCGACCGGGGCCCGGGTGGCTTACCTGATCCGCTTCGGCATCGGCACGCTGCCGACCCGCTCCAGCGTCGTCCAGGAGGGCGACCAGCTCTTCATGCTGGTCACCGACGACATCGCGGAGACGGTCACGTCGGTGGCGGCGGCGCCGCCGGAAGGAGGGCTGTGAGCATGCGCATCGCCATCGCCGGCGCGGGCAACGTGGGCCGATCGATCGCCCAGGAGCTGATCGACAACGGCCACCAGGTGATGCTCATCGAGCGCCAGCCCAGGATGCTCCGCCCCGACCGGGTGCCGGCCGCCGACTGGGTGCTGGCCGACGCCTGCGAGCTGGCCAGCCTGGAGGAGGCCGACATCGCCGGCTGCGACGTGGTGGTCGCGGCCACCGGGGACGACAAGGTCAACCTGGTGGTCTCGCTGCTGGCCAAGACCGAGTTCGCGGTGCCCCGGGTGGTGGCCCGGGTCAACCGGGCCGAGAACGAGTGGCTCTTCACCGAGCAGTGGGGCGTCGACGTCGCGGTGAGCAAGCCGCGGGTGATGGCCGCCCTGGTCGAGGAGGCGGTCACCGTCGGCGACCTGGTCCGGCTGATGACGTTCCGGCAGGGCGAGGCGAACCTGGTGGAGATCACCCTGCCGCCGACCGCCCCGTACGTCGGGGAGCCGTTGCGCGCGGTCCCGCTGCCCCGCGACTCGGCGCTGGTGGCGATCCTGCGCGGCAAGCGGGTGCTGGTGCCCACGCCGGACGACCCGTTGGAGGCCGGCGACGAGCTGATCTTCGTGTGCACGGCGGAGGTCGAGGACGCGGTCCGCGCGGTGGTGCTCGGGGCGGACAGCGTCGAGCGCACCCGCGAGCAGCGCTGAGGCGGCGGCCTCAGCCGCCGGGCAGCGCCTCGGACTCCGCCTCCCGGGTGACCCGGCGGACCGTCCAGACCGTGATCAGCAGCAGCAGCACGTACGGCGGGTAACCCAGCACCAGCCGCGCCACGCCGAGCGCCGTGTCCTGGTGGGCGAGGTAGAGCCCCGCCTGCACGCCCACCTTGGCCAGCCACACCACGCCCCACAGCACGGTGAGCCCGGTGAAGGTGCGCACCAGGCGCGGGTCGTCGCGCCACTCCGAGCGGCCCTTGGCCACCAGCACCGACCAGATCCACCCCACGAGGGGCTGCCGGAGCGCCGCCGAGAGCAGCAGCGCCAGCCCGTAGCCGATGCCGTAGAGGATGCCGGGGAGGTAGAAGTCGCGTTCGTCCCCGGTGCGCCAGGCGATCGCGGCGCCGACGGCGACGCCGAAGAGCCCGTTGACCGCGTGTCGGACCGGGCGGCGCTGCGCCAGCCGGAGCCCGGCGATCGCGAGGGCCACCACCACCGAGGCGATCACGGCGGGCCGCAGCTCGCCGATGATGTTGGCCAGCACGAAGACGACCACCGGGATGCTGGACTCGACCAGGCCCCGCCAGCCGCCGAGCTGGTCGGCCATCTGCTCGGCGAGGGTGGGCAGCGGCTCCTCGCCCTGCGGGTCGCTCTCCGGCTGTGCCGCCCGGTGCTGTCCCGTCGTCATCGCACGCCTTCCGTCCGCCGCGGCCACCGGGTCACTTCGGCGGTTCCAGCTCGTAGTACGGGTTGTAGATGACCTTGCGGTCGTCGCGCACCGCCACCCGGCCGCGCGCGGTCAGGTGCCGGCCGGGCTCGATCCCGGCGATGTGCCGCCGGCCCAGCCAGACCAGGGTCACCACGTCGCTGCCGTCGTAGAGGTCCGCTTCCAGCGTGGGCAGGTTGGTCCGCGGGGTGTAGACGACCGTACGCAGCCGACCGGCTACCGAGACCACCTGACCCCGCGTGCACTGCCCGGCCGGAACACCGCCGTGCTCGGCGCTCTCCCGGCGCAGCTCCTGCGCCTCGATCTCCGCCTCGCTCGCCGTGAGCCGTCGCAGCATGCGGCGCAGCGGACCCCGGCCCTCGTCGGTCGACATGACCTCCGCGTCACCCTCTCCACGCTGGGCCGACACGTCGCCGGCGCCCGGGACGACCCCGGCAACGCCGGAACCGTCCCGCCAGCGTACGCCGACGGGGCCGGTCCCGGCGCGTCGTGACTGTCGGTCAGGCCTCGCGGGGCGCGGGCGCGGGGTTGCCGTCCGCCGGCGCCTCCTGGACCGCCTGGTCGGCGACCTCACGGGGCAGCCGCAGCGGCAGCGGCTCGCGCACCGGCTTGGCCTCCTGGCCCCGGTCGACCACCAGGCCGTCGAGGCACTCGGCCAGCGGGCCGGCGGCGGCCGGGTCGGTGGCCACCTCGCCCTGGTAGACGCCGCGGACCATCCAGCGCGGCCCGTCGATGCCGACGAACCGCAGGTCGGTCAGCCCGTCCGGGGTACGCACCCGGGCGTGCAGCTCGATGCCGTACTCGCCCTGGACCTCCTGGGCCGCCGCGCCGTCGTTGAACAGCGACTTGCGGATCTCCTCGCGCACCTCGTCCCAGATGCCCTCGGAGCGCGGCGCGGCGAAGACACCGAGCTGGAGCGCGTTCGGACCGTGCACGAGCACGACCTGCTGGATCACGCCCTCCGGGTCGGCCTGCACCCGCACCTCGACGTCGCGCACCGCCGGGATGTGCAGGCTGCCCAGGTCGAGCCGCTGCACCCCGTCGGGCGCCTCGGAGATGTCGTACGGGCCGCGGGCCGGGGTCGACTCCTCGTGCGAGTCGAGGACCTCGGTCGTCCGCTCGTCACGGGCGTGCCGTCCGGCACTGTCCCGCTTCCGGGAGAAGATCACTGCGCCAACCCTCCGCTGTTCGCTCTCACCCTGCCACCTCTTCCGTCCGGCCGCCTGCCCGGTCCCGCTCTTCCCGTCGCACGTCCGGCGACCGCCGTCCGTCCGGTGCCTCCGGGGCCGCGTCCTGCCCGCCGTCCGCCGGGGACGGCACCAGGCCGGCGTGGCCGCCCGTGGAGCCGTGGCCGCCGGTCCCGCGCCGGGACTCGGGCAGCTCGGCCACCGGCCGGAAGTCCGCCCGTGCCACCCGCTGCACGACGAGCTGCGCGATCCGGTCACCACGGGAGATCTTCGCCGGTGTCTCCCGATCATGGTTGATCAGGTTGACCAGGATCTCACCCCGGTAGCCGGCGTCGACCGTACCGGGCGCGTTGAGCACCGTCACGCCGAGTCTGGCCGCGAGCCCCGAACGGGGGTGGACCAGGCCCACGTACCCCTCGGGCAACGCGATCGCCACGCCGGTCGGGACCAGGGCCCGGCCGCCGGGTGGCAGCTCGACGTCCGCCGCGGCCACCAGGTCCGCGCCGGCATCGCCGGGATGGGCGTACGCCGGCAGCGGCAGCTCGGGGTCGAGCTGCCGTACGGGCACGGGTACGACGTCGGTCACGGTTCTCCTCTTCCGTCCGTTTCCTGGGGTGACCCTGCCATCCTGCCGGTTCCGTCGCCCGTCGTGCGCCGTACCCTCGCAGGAGTGAGCCTGTCACCATCCTCGCCGTCCCCGGCGCCGCCCGCCGCGGTGCCCCCGCAGCACGCCGAGCGGCTCGGTCTGCCCTGGTGGCTGTGGCTGGGTGGCCTGGCCGCGGCCACGCTGCTGGCCCTCGAGGTCTGGATGGGCGCCCCCGGCGTCCGCGCCTGGCTGCCCTTCGTCGTGCTGCTCCCGGCGACCGTCGCCGGCCTGGCCTGGCTGGGCCGGATCCGGATCGCCGTACGCGACGACGAGCTGCGGGTGGACGACGCCCGGCTGCCCGTCCGGTTCGTCGCCGACGTCGTCCCGTTGGACGCCGCCGGCCGGCGTGAGGTGCTCGGGGTCGGCGCCGACCCGCTGGCGTTCGTGGTGCAGCGGCCGTGGATCCCCGGCGCCGTGCAGGTGGTCCTCGACGACCCGGCCGATCCCACCCCGTTCTGGGTGGTCAGCACCCGCCGCCCGGTCGAGCTGGCCGAGGCGCTCCTCGCCGCCCGCGACGCCGCCCGGCCCTGAGCCGTCCGGCGCCGGTCGCGCCGTTCCCCTGCCCGACGCCGGTCCCTCCGCTCGGGCCCCGGCTGCCCGGGAGTTGTCCGTCCGGCCGCTGCCCGTTAGGCCGCTGCCCGTTCGCTCGGCACTGTCCGGCGGCGTTCGGGACCCGGCCCGTGCTCGGTGCCGGCGCCCGCTCAGCGGGCGCCGGGGAGGGCCGGCGGGACGTCCGGCAGGGCCTTGGCCTGGCGACGCAGGTCGCTGCGGAGCTGGTCCGCCATGGTCCGGGTGGCCCGGCGGTTGAGGTAGCTGGCCACCGCCGCCCCGGTGAGGAAGGGCCCGAGGGTGGTCAGGTTGCGGCCGAAGCGCTTGAGTAGCGTGTCCCGCAGTTCCTTGCGCGCGGCGGTGCCCAGCACGGCGCTCACGCCGACACCGGGCATCATCGGGTTGATCCCCCGCTGGCCGGCCCAGGACTGCACCAGCGCGACCGCCCGCTGGGTGCCGCCGCTCGGCACCGGGACGCCGTAG
The DNA here is from genome assembly GCF_040649055.1 of Micromonospora sp. NPDC049060. NCBI lineage: Bacteria > Bacillati > Actinomycetota > Actinomycetes > Micromonosporales > Micromonosporaceae > Micromonospora > Micromonospora sp. NPDC049060. Next base: position 1,962 of record NZ_JBEZEV010000036.1, on the reverse strand, counting down.
ACCTCGTGCAGTTCGCCGATCAGCTTCAGCTCGACCGCCACCACGGCGACCGTCTCGGCGGCCAGCAGGACGGGCGCGGAGAGCAGGGTCGGGGCGACCGCCCACTCGACCGCCGCCACTCCCCCGCCGGCGGCGCCGATGCCGGCCGTCGTCCGCGCGGCGTTGCGGACCAGCCGCTCGGCCAACGCCTCGCCGTCCAGGCCGTCGAAGTGCCGGCGCAGGGTGGCCAGGTCGCGTACGGGCACGTGCGGGGCGACCTCGGCGACCGTGTCGACCATCCAGCGCACCGCGCTCTTCGGCTTGAACAGGTCGGTCAGCCCACGCGCCCGCGCCTGCCCGACGAGCCGGCCGAGCAGTTGCCGCCGGCGCGCCGGCGCAACGTCGTCGGCGGTCAGGGCCGCGACGGTGACACCCAGCTCGTCCGCGCCGCGCGGAGGCACCGCGTCGGCGTGGTCGTCCCGCGCGACGGGGGCGTCCGCGCCGTCGGCGCGGCCCTGGTCCGCGCCACGCGTGCCGCCGGACTCGCTCCGCTCGCTCATGGTCCGACCTCCCGAATGGACCGACGTCGTCATGACGGTCACCCGTCAACGAGTCAAGCAGGTCCCCGGGAATGCCGCACGGCGACTCGGGCAGCGGCGGCCCCGACGAGGGAGCCGCCGCTGGTGCGGACGCACGGTGTCAGACGCACTCGCGGCAGATCAGGTCGCCGTTGCGCTCGACCGCCAACTGGCTGCGGTGGTGCACCAGGAAGCAGCGGGCACACCGGAACTCGTCCTGCTGCATCGGCAGCACCTTGACCGTGAGTTCCTCGTCCGCCAGGTCGGCGCCGGGCAGCTCGAAGCTCTCGGCCACCTCGGCCTCGTCGACGTCCACGGCGCCCGACTGTGAGTCGACGCGTCGGGCCTTGAGCTCTTCCAGGCTGTCCTCGCCGAGGTCGACCTCGTCGCGACGCGGGGCGTCGTAGTCGGTGGCCATCGGTTTCACTCTCCCATATCGATGTTGTCGCTTCCGGTTGTAACGCCGGACGACGCTGTTTCGGTTCCGCTGGCCGGCCACCACTTGTGTCGGTCACCCGACCCGAAGACAGCACGGACGGAGGCATCCCCAAGGAACACCCGACGAGCGCGGAACCATACCCCCCCATTTGGCGAGGCATGTATACCGCCCTCGTGGCTGAGATGTACGCCCCCGCACGCGAAGTTGTTCCCAATGTGACTCAGGCGACACGAAGATAGGGGTAGTACTACCCGGTTCCCGGATGGCGCGCCGGCATGTCCGGCTGTTTCCACGCGACGGCCGGACAACCGTTAACCTCAGCGGCGTACTCGACGGCCGGCGGGGCGGCCCGACCACCGGCGGCCGCCACCACCCACCCACTGTCCGGGGAGCACCCTGATGAGCTTTGCACGAGTGCGAGCACTCGTTGTCGTCGGCCTGCTGGCGGTGCTGGCCCTCGTCTTCGTGGTCGTCGCACTGGTCCGCGACACCCAGAGCAGCGCCGGCCTCGCCGGAGGCTGCCCCGAGGGCTGGCCGATGGCCGACGTGACCTTGCGGGAACCCAAGGACGTCAAGATCAACGTCTACAACGCCACCGACGAACCGGGTCGGGCCAGCACCGTCGCGGACGACTTCCGCAACCGCAAGTTCCAGGTCAAGAAGGTCGGCAACGAGAAGAAGCACATCGACGACATCGCGGTCCTGCGCTACGGCCCGAAGGGCGTCGGCTCGGCGCACCTGCTGCGGGCGTACTTCCTCGACAACGCCGAGTGGGACTACGACGCCAAGCGCACCGACGACGTCGTCGACGTGGTGCTCGGCGGCGGCTTCCAGCAGCTCGCCACCACCACCGAGGTCAACCAGTCCCTGGGCGACCTCGGCGCGCCGGTCGCACCGGCCGAGTCCTGCCCGACGTCCGAGGACGACTGACGACCACGCCGTGCCCCCGGTCCCGCCGGGGGCACG